>DATMPT010000159.1:0-2572 GCA_035567355.1 Solirubrobacteraceae bacterium | reverse complement strand
ACCATCGTGCGCAGCTTGAGCAGGTCGAAAGGCTTGCCGTGCTTGCCCACTCGGCGCTGCCTGTAGATCGGATGACCGCGCGACTCCAGGCGAATCGCGAGCATAGCGACAGCCATGACCGGCGCCGCGACGACCAAGGCCAGGCAGCCGCCAACGACGTCGATCGCCCGACGAGTCATCGCGTGCCCTCCGCCACTTCCCAGGAAGCGGCGGTGCCGTGCCGCAACCAGTCCCAAAGACCGGCGGCCGGGGAGGCCGTTGTGAGGACGTAGTAGCGCGCGATCAAGAGCACGCGCGCAGGCAAGATCCCGCCGAGCCCGGCGGCGGCCAAGAGCACGATCTGCAGGGCCAGCGTGACGATATAGATGGATGGAGCCCCGCCCCCTCCCGTGCCGGCTGCGACCAAGGCGACATTGGCGGCCAAGGCGAGCAGGTGCAGGAAAGGGGTGCCGTAGCGCAGCACACGGTGGGAGAAGATCATCGAGGCATAGCCCGGCGTGTAGCCGCGCGGGGATAGCATTCCGCCGCGCAGGACGATCGGCCAAGTGTGGCTCATCATGCGCCGCTTGCGCTGCCACTCCCCCTCGATCGTGGGCACCATCTTCTCGACCGCGCCCGCGCCCGGCACTTCGACGGCACGCCATCCGTGCTTGACCATGTTGAAAGGGAACGAGAGGTCGTGGCCCATGACCGGGTCCACCACGATGTAGGACTCGCGCCGCGTGGCATAGATCGCGCCGTTGCCTGCGGTAACCGAGCACAGGCGCGACTCGCACGCGCGCACAGCCATCTCATAGCGCCAGTAGACGCCCTCCTGGTTGGTGGCCTGCCTTTCCCCCGCAACGGGGGGTACACGGCCCGCGTCATCTGAGCTCTGGACGAAGCGAACGCGCCCACACACATAGCCGACGCGGGGGTCCGCAAACCCACCCACGAGCTCTCGCAAGGCGCCGGACTCCCACAAGGCATTGGCATCAGAGAAAGCCACAATCTCCCCCCGCGCCCGCTCCACGGCGACGTCTTGGGCAACGACCTTGCCGCCGCGCGGCAGCTCCAAAACCACGTCGGCGCCCGCCTCGCGCGCGCGCAGGGCGGTCGCATCGGAGCACCCGTCGCACGCCACGATCAGCTCGAGCAGCTCGCGCGGATAGTCGAGCGCCAAGGCGTTGCGCACCTTCGCGCCGATCACCCCCTGCTCGTCATGAGCGGCAACGATCAAGGAGACAAACGGATTTGTAGGGATCGTTGTTCGTGCGTCTCGGTCCAAGGATGCCGCCGGCACTAGCGCGAGGAGGCGGGTCAGCGCCCCGATAGCGAGCGCGTACCCAATCTGAGTCCACACGATCAGGGCGACACAGGCCCAAAAGAAGATCTCGAGAGCCGTCCTCATCGCGTTTCGCCACCAGCGTCGCTACCCTGACAGATGGCCAATACGCTTGCTGCATCGGCGGGCGTCCTTCGGGGAAGTCCCTGGTGGCCGCCGGGACCGTCTGAACTGCGACCACCAGGGCGCCCCGCTATCTCGCCAGGCGGTCGATGACCAGCATGGCGATCAAGGTCCGTCAAGAAATAGATCGTGGGATCGGGGTGGATGGCCGGTGGATGGCAGACATCGCACGCGAGGGCGGGCGTGCTGGTTGCACGTCGAGCATCGCGGGTGGGACGTCCGCATCCGGACCGCGAGATATTTCTCGACGGACCCCCAGCAGAGCGATGGCCAAAACGCTCAATGCGTCGGGCATAGGCGACCTCCTTTCTCCGGGACGTACGGCCCCGGAACCGCCCGGAGGGAAGTACCTGCGATGCATAGCGATCGGCCATTTCGATAACTCTACGTTCGGCTTGGGACGGGGATCGGGCGTTGGCCGGTCAAAGAGAGCGGTAGAGCTCGAGGTGGGCCGCCGCGATGGCCTGCCAGGAGTAACGTCCATTGGCGGCTGCCCTGGCCTTCACGCACATTTCGGTCAGGGTGGCCCTGTCGGCCAGCAACTCGCGCAAGGCCCTGCCAAGCGCACCGGGATCGCCGGCCGGCACGACCCGCGCGGCGCCCGTGCCGGCGAGCTCGGGAAAGCCGCCGGCATCGCTGAGCAGAAGCGGCTTACCGAAGGCAAGCGCGGTGAACAAGACACCCGACTGGTCGGCCTGCAGGTAGGGCAGGACGACGAGGTCGGCTCGTTCGAAGTAGGCGGGCAACTCGTCGTCGCCTATGAAACGCGGATCGAAGCAGACGTTGGGAGGAGCGCCGGCCTCGAAGGCCGAGATGTCCATCTTTGGCATACCCGCGATCCATAGCTCGGCGTCCTCGATCGGCGCTAGCCCGGCCGCGCCGCGCCATGCGTCGAGCAGGACCTCGATGCCCTTGTAGGGGCGCATCAGGCCGAACATGAGCACGACCGGGTTGTTGCTCTCCAAATCGACCGCCTCGCGTGCGTGCGCGCGTGCGCGCAAGTCACCCGTTTTGGGAAGCATCCCCCCCATTGGCGGCGGAGACTCGAACAGCCTTTTCAACCCCTTCAGCCCTCCTGCCCTTCCCTCTCCTCCAGCCTTTCCTGCCTTTCCTGCCCCTCCTGCC
>DATMPT010000158.1:0-4074 GCA_035567355.1 Solirubrobacteraceae bacterium | reverse complement strand
GGCCGGGTGGTACTCGAGCAGGTGGCCAACCATCAGGATGAGCCCCGTCTCATCGGCTGCTTGGACGGCCAGCTGAGCATCGGCGATGGTCGTGGCGAGCGGCTTCTCCACGAAGCAATGCTTGCCCGCTCGCAACACGCGCGTGGCAAGCTCGGCGTGGCTGGGGACGGGCGTGGCGAGCACGATCGCGTCGAGCCCGGGGTCCGCCAGTAGCTCGTCCAAATCGGCGGTGGCGCGCGCGCGCGGGAATGCGCCCGCGAGCTTCGCGCAAGCGGCCTCGGAGGCGTCGCACAGCCACGCCAGCTCGCACCCCTCGATCGCATCGAAGTTGCGCGCCAGGTTGGGCCCCCAGTAGCCGAGGCCGACCACTCCGATCCTCACGGCTTGCTTGCTCAACTCGATGACCTTTGGTGCTCGGAGACCAGCCGGTCCTGCCGAGTCCTCCGGCGGGCTGTCGTGGCGGCGGGTGGGTTGCGCCGGCTCAAAGCGTGCCGATCGCTTCCACGCAGCGCTCGGCCGCTTTGCCTTCGCCATACAGGGGCGGACGCTCGCGGGGGAGGGGCCGCTCCAAGGTGGCCAGGACTCGCTCGACATCGAGGTCGGTAAGCGTGTTCCAGCCCCCGTCCACCGTCTCCACCCACTCGGTGTTGGGCCTAAGCGTGACGCACGGGACCGCGGCCAGATATGCCTCCTTCTGGACGCCCCCGGAATCGGTCAAGACCGCGCGCGCGCCGCGCAGGAGCGCTCCGAATTCGATGTAGCCGAGCGGCTCGGTGAGGTGGACCCCTTTGATCGCCTCCAGCTGCTCCCATAGGCCCGCCTCGTCGAGGCGGGCCTGGGTGCGCGGGTGTACCGGGAACACGACGGGCTTTGGCAGTTCGGCGACGATCCGCAACAGGGCGCGCAAGCGCAGTGGATCGTCCACGTTGCCGGCTCGGTGAGCGGTGAGCAGGAGGTACGCTCCCGGCTCGACGCCGTACTTGGCGGGGATCTCCTTCTTCGGAGGGGCCAGCGACTGCCACCTGAGCGCTACGTCGACCATCACGTCTCCCGCCACGACAATCCTGCCCCGTACGGACTCGGAGCGAAGATTCTCGGCCGCCGTCTCCGACGCGCACAGCAGGAGCGCGCTCACGTGGTCGCAGAGGACGCGGTTGAGCTCCTCGGGCATAGAGCGGTCGAATGAGCGCATGCCCGCCTCGACGTGCACGACCGGCACGTGCGCCTGGGCGCCGGTCAAGGCGCCTGCGAGCGTGGAGTTGGTGTCGCCGTAGACGAGCACCGCATCGGGCGTCGTCTCTAGCAGCAGGGGCTCCAGGGCATCCAGCATGCGTGCGGTCTGCGAGGTGTTCGAGCCGCCCGAGATCCCCAGTTCGCGGTCGGGCCGCGCGAGCCCCAGTTCGCGGAAGAAGATCGTGGAGAGCTGCTCGTCGTAGTGTTGGCCGGTGTGCACGAGCAGCTCCTCGTGCCCGGCCCGCAACGGCCCCGACACCGCGGCTGCCTTGATGAATTGTGGCCGGTTGCCTACGACGGTGAGGATGCGCACCGGTGCAGCCTACGCGCTGAGGCAGCAGATGGCCGGCGCAGGAATCGTCCGGGCGATCCGCTCTACGCCGCGGCGCCAACCACGGAAGTCGACCAGTCGATAACGGAGGTGGGCCTGACCACGTGGCGGGAGAGGCCGAGCTCCTTGGGCTCCAAGCCCAATGCCAAGCCCACCAGCTGAGGGAGGTGGAGGACCGGCATGTTCAGCTCTCGGCCCACCACTTTCTCGGCCAGCGGCTGCTGCATGTCCAGGTTGAGGTGACACAAGGGGCATGGCGTCACGAGGCAGTCGGCCTCGGCGTCCAAGGCGTCACCGAGATGGCGGCCGGCCTGCTTGAGCGAGGCATCCTTGTTCATCGTGATGATCGGGAAGCCGCAGCACTTGCGCATGCCGGCGTACTCGATCACTGTGCCGCCCAACGCCTCGATCAGCTGCTCGAGGTAGTGGTCGCGCGGGTGCTCCGCGTCGATCCCCAAGCGTGAGCGGGGGCGCACGATATAGCAGCCGTAGAAAGGCCCCACCTTGAGGTTCCTCAGCGGACGCCTCACCATCGATTTGAGCTTCTCCAGGCCGATCTCCTCGATCAGCAGCCACAGGAAGTTCTTGTTCGTCAGGCCCTTCTCATAGGCCAAGCCCTCGTCCGCGAGCGTGGAGTTGACGTGGGCCCTGTACTCAGCGTTGGCATCAAGACGCTCCTGACACTCTCCCTGGGCGCCTTGGCAGGTGGAGCAGATGTTCATCATCAGCTCCGCCCCCTCGACCTGCTGGGCCAAGGCGAAGGTGCGCGCGTTCAAGGTATCGGCCAGCTCTTGGTTGTGCTCGGCGATCACGCCGGCCCCGCAGCAGCTCGCGCGGTCGAGCTGGACCAGCTCGATGTCCAGGAGCGGTGCCACCCTCGCCATCGAGCCGTGCAGCTCGGGAGTGAAGCCCCTGCTCACGCAGCCGGGCCAGTAGGCGACCTTCATTTGGTGCTCCTCTCAGATGCTCGGGCCTCTCGGACGTTCACGCTCATGCGCTTGCCTCCGGCGCATCGGCGGCCGTCTCGCTTGCGCCGACGGTGGCAAGCGTCCCAGCGTCTTCATCCTCGCCGCTCACATACAGGTTCAGCTCGTAGCGCTCGGGCTTGCCCTCCACCTTCTCGTAGATCTTCTTCACCGCGCTTAGGTCCTGCTTGGGGATCTTGTGGCCGAACAGGGCGATCTTGATGCTCATCTTGCGTTTCATCACTCCGCGGATCGCGACCGGCAGCGAGCTGAGCAGCTCCTTGCCCGCGGCCGGGTGGAACTTGCCAAACCACGAATTGCCCCCGTAGGAGCGCGGCAGCATCTCGGCCTCGTGAAGCAGCCCGTAGTCCTTGATCAGCGTCACGATCGTTTCCTCGTGGCGGTGGCCGTTGTTCTGGTCGTTGATGTGCTGGTCGGCGCCCGCGATGCGGCGCAGGCGCATGATCTGGCCCATCGGGTTGACGTCCTTGGGGCAGGCATCCACGCACTTGAAGCAGTGGGTGCAATCGAAGATACCCTGCGGGTCTTCGGAGAGGTCGAGCAGGCGCTCGCGCTCTTCGTCGTCGCGTGGGTCGCCGACGAAGCGGTATGCCTTGGCGAGCGCCGCCGGGCCGATGAAGCCCGGATCCACCTCCATCGCAAGGCAGTCCGACACGCACGCACCGCACTGGATGCAGGCCATCGACTGGGTGACGTCCACCATGCTCTCGCGGTCCACCAGGTACTCGCGCTCGGGGATCGGCTGCTTGTTGATCAGCCACGGAGTGACGCGCTGGACCTTCTTCCAGTGCACGGCGTCCATATCGACGATCATGTCCTTGATGACGGGCATGTTGCCCATCGGCTCGACCTCGATCACCCCATCCTTGGATGACGCCTTTGCGTGGTCCAGGTGGGTGTGACAGGCCAAGCCTGGTTCGCCGTTGATGCGCACCCCGCACGAGCCGCAGATCGCCGCCCTGCAAGAGCAGCGGATGCCGATCGAGCCGTCGAACTTGGCCTTTGCCTGCAGGATTCCCTCCAGTACCGAGCGGTGGGGCTCGAGCTCGATCGTGTGCTCGTCCCAATAGGGCGCCTCGCCCGACTCCGGGTCGTAGCGGCGCATGCGCAAGGTGAACCGCTCCGGCGGCTTGTGTGTCTCGGCCATCAGGCGAGCTCCTTAGTTGTCCGATACTTCGTGCGGCAAGCTATTTGGGGAGGAGGCGCATACATGTCAGTATTTCCGCTCCTCGGGTTGCCACTGCGTGATCGTCACAGGCGAGTAGCTCACAGCTGGACCGCTCCCGTTGAGGCTGATGTCGATGTGCTTGAGCCACTCCTCGTCGTTGCGCTCGGGATAGTCGGTCCTGAACTGGGCGCCCCTGGACTCCTTGCGCTCGATCGCGGCCACGACGATCGCCTCGGCGCAGTCGAGCATGTAGCCGAGCTCGATCGCCCCGAGCACGTCCTGGTTGAAGACGGTGCCTTTGTCGTCGATGTAGGCGCTCCCAGCCTCCTCTGTCAGGCGTTTGACGATCTCGTGTG
>DATMPT010000157.1:0-9769 GCA_035567355.1 Solirubrobacteraceae bacterium | reverse complement strand
GTGTAGCGTGCCGTCGTGCTCCTGCAGTACCGGAAGCTGGTCGGCGAGCCGGTCGACCACGAGGCGCTGCAGCCGAGGCTGGCGACCTAGCGTCTCGAGCTCGCTCCAGCTGAAGATCCGCACGGGGTACGCGGTGGCGAGCTGGTCGCCGGCGACGTGACAGTCGTCACCGTCGAGGGTGAACACCTTGGTCGTCACCGACTGCTCGGGGTCGTAGGTTGCGGACAGGACGTGCTGCTCTCCTCCCTGCTTGTAAATGAGTTCAATCTCACTATCACGGAGGTTGGCCTCTTGGGTCGCGATCGCAAGGGTGGCGTAGCTGCGGTCGTCGCCGTCACGGGCTCCGGGATCGTCGAGCAGCGGACGCTGGCCGAGCACGTACCTGAGCGCCTCGATAATGGTGCTCTTTCCGCAGCCGCGGGGGCCGATCAAGCAGTTGAGGTTCTCGTTGAACGCGATCGTCGCGTCATCGAACAAACCCCCTCCGCGCAGGCGCATTCCGACCAGCCGTGGCGAGGGAGCCGCGGGGAGATCCTCGGCGAACCGCACCCGTGTCTGGTGAAAGAGCATCGCGTCACGGACACAGGTGATGTCGCGTCGGGAGAGCTTGATGTGCGTAACAGCATTGGGGTCGCTCATCGCCTCGAGGGAGTGGTGGTCGGATCGGGCGATGCAGGCAAAGGTGCGGGTCTGACCGCCAGCGGCCGTGACCTTCCAGTAGTGCTTGCGATCGCCGTGGCCGCGAACCTCAACCGCGTGCGGCCCGAGTTCGATGAGGTACTCGGCATACTCGTTGGAGATCACCCGCTTCTCCTCCGCCCCGGTCGGGTCGATCCCGAACATGTCAAGACTGTCGCTGCGGACGTTACGCACGAAGCTGCGGTGCCCACGAGGAACCTGGTCTATGTGCGCCAGTGCGAATAGCCCGCCCGCATTGTCTACGAGTCCTCGAATCTCCGTGAGTGTCTCGAAGTGCGCCTGCTCCTCGCCAGTTCGCTGTGGTGCCCCGGGAAGATTGTCCTGGCCTGCGAACAGCCGCTCAATCATGTCGGGAGTAGCGTCGGGGGGATAGATGACGAGAATGTGGATCGCCTCGCTGTGGGCAGGCGGCACGGCGCAGGAGATCTCCATGCCGGGCAGCACCGTGATGTCGTCCCGCCTGGCAGCGAGGGCTGCCAGCTCGAAGGCGTAGCCAGACTTCATGTGGTCGGTGATGCAGACGAGTTCGAGACCGGCGTTAACCAGCGCGTCGAGGTAGCGTTCTTGGCCTTCGCGGCCGGTGAAGATGTCGCGTTTGTTGGTTTGCGCGTCGGCTCCCTTACCCCAGTCGTGGCTGTCGATCGAGTGCACGTGGAAGGCGGCACGCACGAACTTTGCTGTACGCGTCAGCTGTTCGTCGAGCGCGATATATAGGTCGGTGTAGTCAGCCAAGCCGCGCAAACTATCTGGCTTCGCATTCTGATGTCAGGCGCCTGGACCATCCTGGCAATCGGATCGTCTCGCACGCTGGCAACCGTTCACTTGAGTTCGTGTAATTAGGATTATGCCAGTGCACGAAAGACATCGCGCATTTGCGCTCACTTCGAGGCCCAGCCGATCAGGCCACATGAAGCGGATACCGTTTAGCGGACATGCCCAGCCTGATACGACTTCAGCCAGAGACGTTCTCGCGGCTCGTCGAGGAGGCCAGTCGCCGCCACGAGACCGTCGACGCCGCCGCCGACCGCATCCTGCGCGAGCACCTGCCTGTGATTCGCGACGCGAATAGCACGCTTGCGACCCTGAGCCGCCTGAAGCGACTGCGGGCTCGTATGAAGCCCGGTAAAGGAGCAGTCCAGCTCGTCCGGGAGGGTCGTCAGGAACTCGAACGGCGCCAGCGTTGATACCGCAACCGCAGACGCTGATCGGCCGGTCGTGGCGCCATTTGGATCGGCGATAGCTCGACGTTGTCCGGGTCAAACGGCGGATCCAGGAACGCTTCAACCAGCTCCATGCCTTAGCTGACGCCCGCGCAGCGCGTCTGCTCCCGACAAGCACTACATAACAGCCAATCGCACACGAAGTCGACCCCCCAACTGCCAGCCGAGCCGTGGCAACATCGTGGCAACACTCAGATCGTCCGATGCGTCCCATGTGTCCGCGAAACCGCACAAAACGGACGATCTGGACGCGGGCGGACGTATCTTGCGACCGTGGACAAGGTTGAGGGCCTTGTGGACCGCATGGTCCGTGGTGGTTCGAGTCCACTCGGGCGCATAGAAAAAGCCCTGTAAATCATGGGTTTTCTCGCAATGCTGGGCTCGATCGTTGCCAAGCGGCGTGCCGAACACCCTTGTGCCAAAATGTTCGGCAAGGCGTCTGTGCATGGCCGGGGAAACACCCGCCGGATCAGGGAGTGCTCTCGCCAAAGCCTCACCACCGAGGATGTAACGCTCGGCGAGACTCCGTTGCCAGCCTTCGCTGGTGTTAGGGCGTGACGCGCTGTCCGTAGCGGCGGCTCCGCTCTTGGAATGCCTCGCGGTCATGACTGGCTGCTGGCTAGGGATGGTTCAGAGGGCGCGACCGCTTGCAGCAGGTGCAGGGCGGTCGGCTACCTCAATGCGGATGAGGGAATCATTGACGGCGATCATTTTGAGGCTCATTGCGGGTAAGCGCTGACTGCCCAAGTGGCTCTACGATGCGAGTAAACAACCTGTCGAGCCAGCTTTCGGCCGACGCGTATCCAATTCTGTCGCTACTCAGCGTCAACCTGTCGGGGGGTCGGATTGGTAGCTACCGGGAGGGATACTGTTTGGCGGACATGCCCAGCCTGATACGAATTCAGCCAGAGACCTTTTCGCGGCTCGTCGAGGAGGCCAGTCACCGCCACGAGACCGTCGACGACGCCGCCGACCGCATTCTGCGCGAGCACCTGCCTGTGATTCGCGTGACGGATAGCACGCTTGCGACCTTGGACCGCCTCGAACAGCTGCGGGCTCGGATGAAGCCCGGCAGAGGAGCAGGCCGGATCGTCCATGAAGGACGTCGGGAACTCGAACGGCGCCAGTTTTGAGCAATACGCAGCCGTGGTGCTCGCGACGCTTGACTTGTCTATGTCATGCCGAGGCTCGCCACCAGTCGTCCTGGTCCGACGACCTGAAGATCGCCCGCAAGTGATCCTTCGGGTAGGTGAGAGCGGTTAGCGCTGCAGATCACGTTGGCGTTGCGAGCTACCGCGGCATCGACGAGATGGATGTCGTATGCGTCGACTCTCCCGCGATGAGCCTCAATTGCTGGGGACAAGCCGTCGAGCGGATCCTCGCATGTGCGTCCGGTCAGCTCGTAGACGATCTCGCCGCTCGGCCGGTTGTGAAGGGATGCCTGCGCCAGCAGCGCCACAAAGCACCGTTGCGGCGAAAGACGACCAGCACTCAGGAATGGCGTCGAGCGACGATCTCGGCCGCCAACTCCTCATCCGAAGGACTGAGTGCGCTCCCGGCGCGCTCGACCAACCTTGCCTTGAACTCCGTTGCCTCCTCCTACTTGACGCGGTCACGTGCAGGTTGCCGGTCGGCGAGGATCTCATGCACGACTTGTTCGAGGGCGGCCGGCGCCTCGGCGGCGGTGGCGCGCAGGTTGGTCTTGACGCCGGCGAAGGCGAGCTCGGGGCGGATTTGCTCGAGCAGTTGGCGGGTTGCGCTCACGCGTAGGTACTCCGAGGCCTCGATTAGATCGGTCTGGCGCGACCAGCGCAGGATCGTGCGCAGTACCGCGAGTAGCTGCGGCCACTCACGATGGCTCGGCAGCTTCTTGGGCGTGAGGTCAAGTAGGGCCGCCCATGCGGACTTGTCAATCGTGTAACGCTGCTCGCCGGAGGTTGTGAACACGGAGATGGCTCCGGCGTCGGCGAGACCCGCGAGCGCGTCGTGGACGTTTCGCTTGGCGTAGACGCTAGTGCGTGCGAGCGCGCCGGCAGTCATCCACGGCGCGTGCACACAGAGCATGATCCGGATGACCTCGGCGCGGATGCCAACACCGAGCATCGCCCGCAACCGGAAATCAAGGTTGATCGGGCTCCTGAGATCGGGCGATTGGGACTTCCGGGAGGGCTCCGCAGGCGGACGCAACAGGCCCTGGGCGGCGAAGTCCGGGTCGGCATCTCCAACGGCCGGGCGGCCGTCGAACAGTGGCTCCAGGCCGCTTTGCACCCGATGATCTTCGCTGCTGCGAAGACGTGCGCGGGGCCGGCGGCGCCCGAGCCAGGAGATCGTCGCAGCGACAAGCGCGCGATCGGTCTCATCGATGCACATGGCGCGAAGCCGCCGCACACTTAGGAGACCCTCGTTGTGCAGAGCCCAGTCCAGTAGCTCGTCGAACAGGCGCGGGTCCGCGCGCGCGACCTCGAGGGTGAACACGAGTAGTGCCTCGGGGTCTTGCGCCCAGCGGCTTTCATGATGCGCAGTGGCGGATACGCCCATCTGCGCCCACTCGTCCCAGGCGAAGTCGAGCAACTGCGTGCTGAGCCTGTCGCTAAACGTGGTCAGATCCATGAGTAGCCCCGAGATAGGTGAGGAGTTCCAGCAGGACGCTGCGATAGCCCTCGGACGGGTCGTGAGTGCGACTCCAGCGTGCTGCCTGCAGCAGCTCGGGTTCAGTCGGCTCAAGCGCCTGTAGGTCTGCGAAGTGCCGCCCAGCGCCTTGGTCGACTGCCGCGTAGAGCTTGAAGTGGATTTGGTCGGTGCGCGAGGCAAACAGCACCGTGAGTGCCTCACCGTAGCTACGACGCTGGGCGCGCTGTAGGAACCCTTCTGGTAGCCCAAGATCGAGCAGTGACGCGGGGCCGGCGTTCAGCCAGTCCATTGGCAGACCAAAGTCCAGCGCAACTACCCGCCCTGCCTCAAGCAGACTGGGTGGGAGCGGCTCGGCAGAGACGAGCTCCCCGCCATCCAGGATCGCGAGCACGTCGACATCGCGGGTGGTGCGGGCGACCAGCCCGAGTGCAAGCAGCGCGGAGCCACCGACGACCACGAGGGTGTAGCACTCCTCGCGCACCGCGAGCTGTTCACCCAGAGCAGCGAGGAGCGTGTCGGCTCGTGCGGCGTCCAATGATGTGCTGGCAGACATCTCACTTCGAGATGTTAGACATCTCAGGACCTTTTTCCAAGTCCTGACCGAGGCAGCTCCAAATGCGTTTTCGGCACAAGAAGTTCGAGTTCGACGAATCCCGGGATATGAGCAGCTGCGCCGAAACCGTCGAGCAAGCATCCGCAAGCGCGCGAGCATCTCCCTGTGACCCATCTCTGGCCCAAGTCAGTCGTGCTCGGAGGTGTATCGGCCACTGGCGGAGCTGCTGATCGGCAGCGGGCTGCGCATCTCCGAGGCGCTGGCGCTGCTCCCGTTCGAAGCCACCCCGGACGGACCTATCTTCCTCGCCCTCTTTCGCGACCGCAAAAGCGTCGTGACTGCCGCCGGCCTCTTGGCCGAGATCGGCGACAACCGCGCTCGCTACCCCACAAACGACTCGCTTGCCGCTGACGCCGGACAAACCCCAATAACGATCCAATCCGGCAAGCGCTCCGCCG
Organism: Solirubrobacteraceae bacterium; assembly: GCA_035567355.1. Classification (GTDB taxonomy): domain Bacteria; phylum Actinomycetota; class Thermoleophilia; order Solirubrobacterales; family Solirubrobacteraceae; genus Palsa-744. The sequence continues at coordinate 4,208 of DATMPT010000157.1, read as the reverse complement.
CCACCTTCCGCTGGGCCTACGACAAGCGCCTGCGTCAACACGTCAGCGTCCTCGCCGACAGCACCCGCCACTGGCACCCCTGGGCAAACGACATCTACCAACGCGCCCGAAACCACGGCGCCGACCACCCCCACGCCATCCACATCCTCGGCCACGCCCGGACCCGCATCATCTGGCGCAGCTGGCAAAACCAAACACCCTACGACCCCACCCAACACAACACCCTCAACAAAATCCTCGCCCAAAAAAGTTGACACAGGACGGTTCATAGGACGCCCACCACGAGCCCTCGCCGCTTACGACGGACGCTAAACCCACATCAAGCCTCTTGATGAATACCCATTACATGGGAGAGGAACTGCCATCTTCGGACTATTCAATCCTGTTGTTCTTCTGCAAGCCTATCTGAGTCATGACCGACAATCCCAATCCAAGGAGAAGCAGTCTTCATGCCACCTGTCCCGAGCGTTACTTGTCCCTACTGCGAAGGCGAAATATCCAGGCAGAGCCCATTTCGACCAAACGGATTCTCCGTGTCGGTCAATGGCGTGGAAACGGTCATAGTTGTCTGCCCTCACTGCAATAAGGCGCTGGGCGTCGCCTCAAAGCCTCAGTAGCCCGCCGATCAATCCTTAGGCCACCGCGATTCCGTTTATCAGGCGGCGACGCCAACCTGTGGCGGTGGAAGCATCCTTAGAAAATCCGCCGGAAGCTCGCGACTAGCCTGCCAGAACTCCAACCCCACAACCTCTCCAGTGCTCGGGTCAAGTTCCCGCAAGCCCGTGTCCGTCTCCTCAGCCACGACCGTGCTCGGGTCGTAGTTCTCGAAGCGCACCCAAGCGATATCCGCGTCAGCATCGTAATGGCCGTCGATTCGCATACCCATAGGCTAGCGCCGCCGCCAGATCGTCACAATGCGGGCTACGAGCGGATCGTCGCCGTCCGGGTGCTCGTAGGCGATCACGAGACGGCCCGCCACGATCTGCCACGCCGCCTTCCCGTCGTTGCGCCGCCGTTTGCGGTGCCCGTCGAGCAGCGCCGACTCGACATCGTGGCGAGTGAAGCTGAGCTGCTGCGCCTTGTCGAGTGCGTGGTCTGTCCAGCGTACGGAGATCGGGTCGGTGGGCACGTGCGAGCAGGCTACTGGCCGCTCCCGTTGTTTCTTCCGGCTTAGCGTCGCCTTCGCCTGTCGCCGCAGTGGGAGTCGCTGCGCCGATTCCGCAGTTCTCCGTGAGAACACTTTGAGAACATCCACCCCTCCAGACCGTCCGACGCGTCCGGCAACCCCCGCAAAATGGACGATCTGGACGCCCGGACCCAGTAGCTTCCAGGGTAAACGCGCGGTTCGAGTCCCCAAGAGCCACGGGGGCAGCGTTCAGGAGTTGTTCAGGTCGCCTGTGCCAATGTCCCCCCATGCTCAAGAAAACATCGCCTTTGCTCCTGATCGTCGGTCTCCTACTGACCTCTGGCTGCGGCAGCAGCTCCAATGGCCCCTCCCGCTCAGCCTCATACCCATCCTCGTCCGCGGGCGCCGGCGCCCAGGAAGGTGCCGCGGCCTTGGCAGCGGACGCCAAATCCGCCGCGACCGGCGACATACCCGATACCCAGAACTTCCTGACGTTGAGCGCTCCACGCCTGCGCGTCTCGATGCTCTACCCCGAGGGCTGGACGGTCAGGGAAACTGCGTCCCGCGTATCCATTACTGACAAGAACAACCTCGTGCGGATCTCTCTATCGCGCGGTCCCGCGCCCACGAGCGCGAGCGTTAGCTCTCAGCTGGCGGCGCTGAGGCGCTCGGCGCCAACCATTACATCGGGCACTGCTCAGACGGTGTCGCTGAAGAGCGGATCTGCGGTGAAGGCGACGTACACCACCCAGAGTGCGCCGAATCCCGTGACGGGTAAGCAAGTCACACTCACCGTCGATCGCTACGTGCTCGCGCACGGCGGCCGCCTGGCGATCGTCGACCTGGGGACCCCGGTCGGGGTCGACAACGTCGACGCCTACAGGAGGATGATCGAAAGCTTCAAGTGGCGGTGAAGAGCCTCTACGTAGAGCCCGTCGAGGGCACGCAGGAGATGCGCTGGGGCGCGCTGGAGTGCCACGACGTCTTTAAGATCTATCGATCCGGGCCGGTCGAGACCGTGGCCCTGCGGGGCCTCGACTTGAAGATCGAGCCGGGAGAGCTCGTCGCGATCTTGGGCCCGTCTGGCTGCGGCAAGAGCACACTGCTCGCCCTAGCCGCCGGGCTAGACGAGCCCTCGGCGGGCGAGCTACGCGCGTGGGGACGCTCCCTGGGGCGTCTCGACGAGGGCGAGCTCGCCGCCTACCGGGCGCGGGACCTCGCGATCGTCTTCCAGAGCGACAATCTCTGGCCCACGCTCACGGCCCAGGAGAACGTGGCGATCTCGCTGCGGCTGTCCGGTCAGGCGGACGCCGAGGCGGCCTCGGCGCAGAGCCTCGCGGCCTTCGGCCTCGGGGAGCGGCGCTCCCACCGCGCGGCGGCGCTGTCCGGCGGCGAGCAGCAGCGCGTGGCCATCGCCGCGGCAGCCGCGCGCCGGGCGCGGCTCGTGCTCGCCGACGAGCCCACCGGCGAGCTCGACCAGCACAACGAGGAGATCGTGCTCTCCTCCCTGGAGAAGCTGAGCCGCGAGTACGACTGCACGGTGGTGGTGGTCACTCATTCCGAGCGCGTCGCCGCCCGCGCCGAGCGAGTGATCGAGCTGCGCGACGGGAAGGTAGCGTCATGAGCGGTGTCCCAGAAGGAGTCCTGAGCGCAACGAGCACGCTGATCGCGTGCGACGGCGTCACCGTCGCCTATGGCGATGGGGAGGCACGCGTCACCGCGCTTCACGGCGTCGACTTGACGCTGGAGCCGGGAGAGCGGCTGGCGTTGTGGGGCCGTTCGGGCTCGGGTAAGACGACCCTCCTCCACATCCTCGGCGGGCTTGTTCTCCCGAGCGAGGGTCGCGTGAGGTGGAAGGCGCATGAGCTCTCCTCGCTCGACGAGGCCGCCCGTGGTCGCGCCCGCGCGCTGGGCATCGCCTACATCTTTCAGGGGTCGAACCTGCTGAGCCACTTCACGGCTTTTGAGAACGTGGCGTTTGCCCGCGAGGTCAGCGCCGAGTCGGCGGATGCACACTCCGTGGGGCGCACCCTGAAGGACACACCCGAGGAGCACACGGCAGGCAGAGCGGCAGGCGAGTCCAGTGACTACTCGCCGGAGGGGCTACTCGAGCTGGTCGGCCTCTCATCCAAGCTAGACGCACTGCCCGGCGAGCTCTCGGGCGGTGAGGCCCAGCGCGTAGCGATCGCACGCGCGCTGGCGCAGAGCCCCGAGCTGCTGCTCTGCGACGAGCCGACCGGGCACCTGGACTCCGAAACGGCCGAGCGCGTGCTCGACCTGATCGACGCGCTCCAGCGGGAGTTCGGCTTCGCGCTGGTGACGGCCACTCACGACGCCGGCGTCGCCGCTCGCGCCAGTCGCGTGGTCGAGCTCGCCGATGGCCGCGTGGCGGGGGTGGCGAGCTCGTGAACAGCGCCGCGCGCCTCGCCGTCTCCTGGCTTGTGCGCGCACCCGGGCGGTCGCTGATTCGCATCCTCGTGCTGGGCGCCTCGGTGGCCCTGCTCGGGGGAATGCTGCTGTTCGTCGGCAACTCCCTGCGCACGGTCGCCGGGAGCGCCGTTCGCGGCGTCCCGCTCGATCTGCAAGGGCCCGTGTCCTCGTACGGCGAAGCGCGTACCGTGGCGGGCGAAATCGCCAGGCAGAAGGGCGTTCTGCAGTCCTCCGCGACGGCGACAGCGCCGCTCAGCGGCGCCGAACACCAGGGTCCGGGCGGACTCACCAGCTCGGGGTCGGGCGCGGTGCTCGCGGTGGGGCTCGACTACGGCGCCCACATCCACACGTTCCGGTTTCTGCAGGGCGCTTTGCGTCCGGGCGCGATCGTGCTCGACCAGCAGATGGCGGCGACACTGCAGGCCCACATCGGCGACCGCGTCACGCTCAAGGCACCCGGTGGCAGTATGCCGCAGACCTACCGGGTGTCGGGCGTGGCGCTTGTCACCGCGCCAGAGGAGGTCTTTCAGCCGCTCAACCCCCAACTGGGCCCCGCCCCGGCCCAACCACCGGCCAACGTCGCGATCGTGCCGCTTGAGACCTTCGCCTCTACACTCGCGCGTGGGATCCCCACGATCGCCAATGCGAGCGT
>DATMPT010000156.1:0-2981 GCA_035567355.1 Solirubrobacteraceae bacterium | reverse complement strand
GACGACGGCGGCAAGATCAGCGACGAGCGTCGCGCGGCGATGGCCAAGGAGCTCGGCGACGTGCTTTGGTATGTGGCGCAGCTGGCGAGCGAGCTGGATCTCAGCTTGGAGGAGATCGCCAAGCAGAATCTCGAGAAGCTCTTCTCGCGCCAGGCGCGTGGTGTGCTCTCCGGCAGCGGCGACGACCGCTAGCCGCTTCTCTAGCGGGTAGCCCGGCGAAGTTGGACGACGACCGCTAGCCGTGATTCCTAGCCGGTAGCTCCCGAGAAGCTGGGCGAAACCGCGAACTTCGCGTAGCGCTCAGCCAGACGTGCTGGTACCAGTGCCCTGACGAGCACGCCCTCCGGCGTGTCCTGACGGTGCAGATCGCCGACGGTGTCGTGCAGCTCCGCCAGCGAGCCTCCCTGGGAGTAGGGCACGAGCAGCTCCATGGGGCGCAAGGTGTGGCGCAGCTCGCGTTCGATCCTCTCTTCGAGCTCTGGCAGGCCATCCTCGGTGGTGCCGCTGACGAGCACCGCCTCGGGATGGGCCAAGCGCAGCTCCTCGCGAGCACCCTCCTCGAGCAGGTCTGCCTTGCCCAGAACGAGCACGCGCGGACGCTCGCCCGCGCCGATCTCCTCGAGCACCTCATCCACGGCCTTGCGCATCGCGGCCTGGTCGTGCTCGGGCGCGGAGGCGTCGACCACATGCAGGAGCAGGTCTGCCAGGCGGGTCTCCTCCAAGGTCGCGCCGAAGGTGTCGACGACTTGGTGGGGTAGCTTGCGGATGAAGCCCACAGTGTCGGTCAAGAGGTGAGGGCGTCCGGAGACGCGCAGCATGCGCGTGCTCGGGTCGAGCGTGTGGAAGAGGCGATCGCGCACTCCCACCTCGGCTCCCGTGAGAGCATTCAGCAAGGTGCTCTTGCCCGCGTTGGTGTAGCCGACGAGCGCGATGCTCGGCAAGGCCGCCCGCTCGCGCTCGGCGCGCATCACCGAACGGGTGCCCTTGACGTGCTCCAGGCGGCGGCGCAGGGCAGCGATCCGGTTGCGCGCGAGACGACGGTCGGTCTCGATCTGGGTCTCCCCCGGTCCGCGTGTGCCGATCCCGCCACCGAGGCGCTCGAGGTGGGTCCACAGACCGCGCATGCGCGCCAGGTTGTACTCCAGCTGCGCGAGCTCCACCTGCAGCTTGCCCTCGGCGCTCGAGGCATGGGTGGCGAAGATGTCGAGGATCACGGTCGTCCGATCGACCACCGGTATCCCCAGGGCCTCCTCTAGGTTGCGCTCCTGGCGCGCGCTCAGCTCGTCGTCGCAGGCGATCACGTTCGCGTCGCACTCGAGCGCGGCCCGCTTGGCTTCAGCCACCTTGCCCGGGCCGAGATAGGAGTTGGGATGCGGGAAGTCACGGCGCTGGATCATCTCCCCAACTACCGCCACGCCGGCCGTGAGCAGGAGCTCACGCAGCTCGTCGAGGTTCTCCTCGTCGGGAAGCGCAGCGATGCAGAACGCACGCTGGCGAGCGCGCTGTGGGGGTTGGTTCATCCACTTCGAGTGTAGGGCCCGCGCTCACCCTGCGCGAGCCCTTATCCGGCTTGGTCCAGCTTGGTGCGTAACACGAGTTCAGGGCGCCTGGCTCAGCCCGACTTCTAGTGCGGGTCCACAGCCCGCCCGGGTTCAGCCTCCGAGCGAGGCCAAACGCTCGACCGCCTCGGTCAAGAGCTCGTCGGGAGTGGTGAGCGCGATCCTAAACCACCCCTCCCCGCTCGGCCCGTAGGCGCTGCCCGGCGAGACCACCACGGCCGCCTGCTCCAAGACGTGCTCGCAATAGGCAACCGAGCTGTCGAATGCGTCGGGGATCGGAGCCCACACGTAGATGGTGCCCCTCGGTGGGTGCACGTGTACACCGGCCTTGGCGAGCGCGTCGCATACGAGGTCGCGGCGAATGCGGTAGAGCTCGTTCATGGAGGCCACCTCGGCGTCGGTGTCGGGCGAGAGCGCCGCGATCCCCGCCAGCTGGACCGCCTCGAACAGGCCCGAGTCGATGTTTGTCTTCAAGCGCCAATAGTGCTCGATGACCTCGGCGTTGCCGAGAACTGCCGCGCAGCGCCAGCCGGTCATGTTGTAGCCCTTGGAGAGCGAGAAGACCTCTATGCCGACATCCTTGGCGCCGGGCGTCTGCAAGAAGGACGGCGCGCGGTAGCCGTCGTAGGTGGTCTCGCTGTAGGCGTTGTCGTGGACCACGAGGATGTCGTAGGTCTTGGCGAAGTCAACGACCAGCTCGAAGAACCCGGGTGGCACGACCGCGCCGGTGGGATTGTTGGGGTAGTTGAGGAACATCAGCTTGGCCCGGCTCGCGGTCTGTTCGTCGATCGCGTCGAGGTCGGGCACGAAGCCGAGCGCCGGCGCGAGCGGCATCACGACGGGCTCGCCACCGGCGAGCAAAGGCCCGCTGGTATAGACGGGGTAGCCTGGATCGGAGGCGAGTGCCACCTCGCCCGGATCGAGGAAGGCGAGGTTGAGGTTGAAGATCGCCTCCTTGGCGCCGATCGCGGGAATGATCTCGCTGTCGGGGTCGAGCGTGACGTCGAAGCGGCGTACATAGAAGTCGCTGAGCGCCTGGCGGAAGTCGTGGCGTCCGCGGTTGGAGGGATAGCGATGTGTCTCGGGCTCGGTGACCGCCTCTTGCATCGCCTCAACGATCAAGGAAGGCGTGGGCCGGTCGGGGTCGCCGATGCCGAGGCTGATGACGTCCACGCCGGCGGCCTTCTTCGCGGCGACCTTGCGCTCCAGTTCGGCGAAAAGGTATGGAGGGATGCGGTTCAGGCGCGAACTCGGTCTCATGCGGCTCCTTGGTCTGTGTCCGTCAATTCTTGTATGAACTCGTCGCTCAGGCGTCCTGTGAATACGGGTCGTGCCCAGCCCGTGAGGTTTATGTGCAGGCCCTCGCTCACCTCGACGCTCAGCTCCCCCCCGTCGAGCACGACCGTGATCGGTCCGTCGAGC
>DATMPT010000155.1:0-4175 GCA_035567355.1 Solirubrobacteraceae bacterium | reverse complement strand
GTGCTTGCGCGCCGCCGTGATCACCGCAGCCCCCTCCGGCGCCGGCGGCGCGCCTGCGATCGGAGGTCCGAGCTCGCGGGCGACGAAGCGGTTGCGCTGGTAGAGGTAGTCCATCGCGAAATGGATGCCATGCAAATCGCGCCCCGGTACAGACAGCTCGCGCGGCACACGCGAGCCGGTCGCGAGCACGACCGCACCGAAGCGCGCGCGTAGCTCCTCTATGGTCACGTCGCTGCCGACATCCACGCCACAGCGCAAGTCAACACCCTCTGCGATCAACTGCTCCACGCGCCTTTGCACGACGCGCTTCTCGATCTTGAAGTCGGGCACACCGAAGCGTACGAGCCCCCCGGCGGCCTCGTCTCGCTCGAACAGGGTGACCGAGTGGCCGATGCGACGCAATTGCTGGGCGGCCGCCATTCCGGCCGGACCGGAGCCGACGACGGCAACGGACTGGCCCGTCTCGCGCTTGGGCGGCTCGGGCTTGACCCAGCCCTCCTTGAAGGCCCGGTCGACGATCGCCAGCTCGATCTGCTTGATGGTGACCGAGTCGCCCTCGCGGATCTCCAGCACGCAGGCTGCCTCGCACGGCGCGGGGCACAGGCGACCGGTGAAGTCGGGGAAGTTGTTGGTGGCGTGCAACTGGGCGATCGCCTCGGGCCAGAGGTCGCGATAGACGAGGTCGTTCCAGTCGGGGATCAGATTGCCGAGCGGACAGCCGTTGTGGCAGAAGGGGACGCCGCAGTCCATGCAGCGCGCGCCCTGGTCGCGCAGCTCCTGTACGGGGCGCTCGATGAAGAACTCCCGGTAGTCATGCGTGCGCTCGCGCGGATCGCGGTAGGCGATCCCGTGGCGCTCGATTTGCAGGAAGCCGCCGAGCTTGCCCATTTAGACCATCACCGCCTTCGGCGTTGGTGGATTGTGGTGACGGGAGCTCATGACCACCTTCGGGTCGGTTGACGTCGGAGGGGGGTCATGCCGGCACTCCCTCGGCCTGCTCTCCCTCGGACTGTCCCGCTTCGGCCTCTGCCAGTTCGTGCAGGACGCGCTTGTAATCGTGGGGCATCACCTTCACGAAGGCTCCCGAGGCGAGCAGAGAGTCAAAGCGGGCAAGCGCGTCGCGCGCGACCGGAGAGCCGGTGTGGCACGCGTGCTCCTCGATCATCGCCTTCAGCTCGATCGCGTCAGCGGGCGAGATCTCGTCGAAGCCGACCATGCCCATATTGCAGCGGGCCGGGAAGGCGCCGGCCTCATCCAGGACGTAGGCGATCCCACCGCTCATGCCAGCAGCGAAGTTGCGCCCGGTGGGGCCGAGTACAACCACGCGCCCGCCGGTCATGTACTCGCAGCCGTGGTCTCCCACGCCCTCCACGACAGCCCAGGCGCCCGAGTTGCGCACAGCGAAGCGCTCACCGGCAAGGCCCCTGAAGAAGGCGCGTCCGGACGTGGCCCCGTAGAGCACGGTGTTGCCCACGATCACGTTCTCCTGCGCCACGAAGTGCTCGCCGACGCCGCGCGAGGGACGCACGGAGACGACCCCGCCGGAGAGCCCCTTACCGGTGTAGTCGTTGGTGTCGCCTTCGAGCTCGAAGGTCACTCCGGGCGCGAGCCAGCCACCGAAGCTCTGGCCGGCCGAGCCTTTGAAGCGGACCACGATCGAGTCCGGCGGCAGGCCCTCGGCACCGCGAGCGCGGGCGATGTGGCTGGAGAGGATGCCGCCGACGCAGCGGTTGACGTTACGGATGGGAAGGTCTATATCCACGGCCGTCCTCGCGCGCGCGCGCGAGTCACCCGTTTTTGCAACACCGTCACGCTGCGCAGCCGCCGGCAAGATGCGCTGCCGTGCGCCCGCGAACTCCGCGAGCCCGTCCGGCTCCCCGTCCGGACTCGCTTCGCCGGGCTCGATAACCGCACGCGAGCGCTCCACCAGCTCCCAGTCCAAGGCGTCGTCCAGCACGGAGGGAGGCGGCTCGACGCGGTGGCGCGCGGCGCCCTCGGGCAGCTCTATGTGGGCCAGCACGTGGGAGAGGTCCACGCCACGCGCCTTCCAGTGCTCGATCGCGGTCTCGGCGCCAAGCAGGTCTACGCGGCCAATCGCTTCATCCAGCGTGCGCAACCCCAAGGAGGCGAGGATCTCACGGACTTCCTCGGCGACGAAGAAGAAGAAGTTGACGACGTGCTCGGGGCGGCCCTGAAAGCGCGCCCGCAGCTCAGGATCCTGGGTGGCGATACCAACCGGGCAAGTATTAAGATGGCAGGCACGCATCATGATGCAGCCTGTCGCGATCAAAGGCGCGGTGGAGAAGCCCATCTCATCCGCGCCAAGCATCGCGGCGACGACGACGTCGCGGCCGGTCTTCAGCTGGCCGTCGGTCTGTACGACGATGCGCGAGCGCAAGTCGTTGAGCAAGAGGGTTTGCTGGGTCTCGGCGAGGCCGATCTCCCACGGCACGCCCGCCGCCTGGATCGAGGACAGCGGCGAGGCGCCGGTGCCGCCGTCGTGGCCGGAGATCAGCACGCGGTCGGCGTTGGCCTTGGAGACGCCCGCGGCGACGGTGCCGACGCCTACCTCGGAGACGAGCTTGACCGACACCTGGGCGCTGGGGTTGGAGCAGCGCAGGTCGTAGATCAGCTGCTTGAGGTCCTCGATCGAGTAGATGTCGTGGTGGGGCGGCGGGGAGATCAGGCCGACGCCGGGGGTGGTGTGGCGGATCGAGCCGATGTAGGCGTCGACCTTGTGGCCAGGCAGCTGTCCCCCCTCGCCGGGCTTGGCGCCCTGGGCCATCTTGATCTGCAGCTCATCGGCGTTGACGAGGTAGTGGATCGTCACACCGAAGCGCCCGGAGGCGACCTGCTTGATCGCCGAGCGGCGCCGGTCGCCGCCCGGGTCGGGCTGGAAGCGCGCCGGGTCCTCGCCGCCCTCGCCCGTGTTCGAGCGCCCGCCGAGGCGGTTCATCGCGATCGCGAGCGTCTCGTGAGCCTCGCGCGAGATCGAGCCGAGGCTCATCGCGCCGGTGCAGAAGCGGCGCACGATCTCCTTGGCGGGCTCGACCTCCGAGAGCGGAATGGCGTGCGCGCTTCCGTCGCGCTCGAGCCCGATCCGCAAGAGCCCCCGCAGGGTCGCCTTGCGCGCGGCGTCCTCGTTGACGGCGGCCGCATACTCGCGGTACTTCTGGAAGGCTGGCGAGTCGCGCACCTCGGCGTGAGCCGTCGCGTCGCCCTCGAGCGCGGCGAGGACATTGCCGTTAGCCGAACGGACGGCGTGCTGGACCAGGGCGATCGTCTCCGGGTTCCACATGTGGTGCTCCCCGTCGCGCCGCCATGCGTAGACACCGCCTACGGGCAAAAGGTCGTCGTGGGGCGCCGGATATGCACGAGCGTGGCGCTCCAACGCCTCGATCGCGAGCACCTCGAGGCCGATGCCGCCGATGCGCGAAGCGGTACCGGTGAAGTGGCGGTCGATCAAGTCACGCTCCAAGCCCACCGCCTCGAAGATCTGGGCGCCGCGATATGACTGGATCGTGGAGATACCCATCTTGGAGATCGTCTTCAAGAGGCCCTTGCCGATCGCCTTGACCGTGTTCTGGGCCGCATGCTCGGGAGAAAGCGGAACGGTGGAGCCGTTCTCTGCACGCGTGATGCGTCCTTGGGCGACCAGCTCGTCCAAGGTCTCGAGCATCGCGTAGGGGTTGATCGCGGAGGCCCCGTAGCCGATCAGGGTGGCGAAATGGTGGACCTCGCGCGGCTCGCCCGACTCGAGCACGATGCCGGCGCGCAGGCGCGTGCCCTCGCGCACGAGGTGGTGGTGGACCGAGGAGACCGCCAGCAGCGAGGGGATCGCGGCGCGCCTTGGCCCGAGCAGGCGATCGGAGAGGATGATGATGTTGACCCCTTCGGCGATCGCCTCGTGCGCCTGGGCGCACACGCGCTCGAGCGCGGATGCGAGACCTTCGGGCCCCTCGACGATGGGCCAGGTGATGTCGAGCGTACGCGAGGAGAAGACGTCGCTCGAGATGTGGCGCAGGGTCTCAAGCTCGCGGTTGAGCAGGATCGGCTGGTCGAGCTCGAGCTTGTGGGCGTGCTCGGGCGTCTCGTCGAACAGGTTGCGCTCGGTGCCGAGGCTCGTGGAGAGGCTCATCACGATTTCCTCGCGAATCGGGTCGATCGGCGGGTTG
>DATMPT010000154.1:0-3440 GCA_035567355.1 Solirubrobacteraceae bacterium | reverse complement strand
CGTGTGGGCGCTCGCTATGAGCCGCGCATGGGCGAGGATGAGCGTCACGCGCTGCTTGCCCGTTGGGCCGATGCGCTGGCGCGTGCGCGTTCGCGATGATGCTGTCGGGTCCCCGCATGCGAGGGGACCGGACATGTGTCTTATGAGCTGTTCCGACCGGTACATGTACCGGTCGGCCTGACGGTGCATGCACCGTCAGGGACCGCGCCGCATGCGGCGCGGTCTTCCCGATGAGGATGACTATGGAGCCCGCGTAACTTTGCGGCGGCGGCGATGTAGAGCCCTATAGATGAGCGAGCTGGCCTCGATGCGCGAACAGGTCTACGCCGACCCGCGGCCGAAGGAGTACTTCGACCGCTTCCACGAGCGGGCGCGTACGCGCGAACCCGATTGGGCGTATGAGTTGACGCGCCTGCTCACCTCGCTGTATGCCTATACGTTCTTCAGGGCGCGGCCGATCTCAACCGAGAAGGTGCCGGGCTCGGGCGCGGTGATCCTCGCCCCCAACCACTTCAGCTTCATGGACCACTTCCTGATGGGCTGCTACATACGCCGCAAGGTCCGCTTCATGGCCAAGTCGCAGCTCTTCAAGGGGCCGATGCAGTTCATCTACACCCACGGCGGCGTGTTCCCTGTCAGGCGCGGAGCCCGCGACGAAGAGATGTTCGTCACCGCAAGGGCGATTCTCGCGCGAGGCGGGGCGATCACGATGTATTGCGAGGGTGGACGCTCGCGCGACGGCAGACTGGCCGAGCACGCCAAGGCCGGCATCGGGCGCCTGGCGCTCGAAACCGGCGCGCCGATCGTGCCGATCGCGATTCACGGATCGAGCAGGATCCGCAACTGGAAGCGCCTGCAGTTCCCGAAGGTGACGATCCAGTACGGGGATCCGATTCGCTGGGAGGCGATCGAGAATTCGACCCGCGAGCAACAGCAGGCGGTCGCGGATGACGTGCTCGCCGAGATCAAGGCGCTCTACAACGGCCTGGAGCAGCACGGCCGCAAGGGGATACTGCGCCGGCTGCGCGAGCAGCATCGCGTCGAGCGAAAGAGCACGGCGATCGTCTGAGCCGGCGATCGGCTGGGCCACCGTCGAGCTCTGCCCGCGGGCTCGGTGCTCTGGGTTGAACATAGGCTCACAGGACGGGACATAGGCTTACAGGGTTGAAGATAGATACGCACAGTGGTGTGGTAGGGTGACCCGCCTCATGGCCTCCCTTGCCGCCTCCGTGCCGGCAGCCGTCGAGCGGGCGCTGGCGCTGTTCGAGCCCGGGCGCCTACCGGCGAGCGTGCGCCTCCGTGACGGCTACCTCGAGCTGCTCGAGGATGACCAAGCCGCGCGCCCGCATCTCGCGCAGCGCATCTTGAACAGCCGGGTCACGCCTGCCGTCTACGAGTGGCTCGGACATCCTCTTGCGATGCGCCTGGCAGGAGGTTTCAGGGCGCCCGTTCGGCGCAAGGAGCAGCGCCTGGCGGTGGAGATGCTCCGTCTCTCGGGTGGCCAGAGCGTTCTTGACATAGCCTGTGGTCCGGGCAACTTCACGCGCACGTACGCCAATCTCGCGGGAGACGCCCTGGTCGTGGGCCTGGACCTATCGAGGACGATGCTGGCCGCCGCCGTGCGTCGCACGCCGGGCGCGAACGTCGCATACATGCGGGCCAACGCCTGCTCTCTGCCGTTTCGGGCGTCGAGCTACCCCGCGGTCTCCTGCTTTGGCGCCATGCACCTGTTCGAGGAGCCCATGCAGGGGTTAGCGGAGATGGTGCGTGTCCTGGAGCCTGGCGGGCGCCTGGCGTTGATGACGAGTTGCGGCAGCGACCGCAAGCTGCGACGCGACGGTTGGCACGTATTCAGGCGCGATGAGATCACCGGGGCGCTGAGCGCCCACGGCCTCACCGGCATCGAGCAGCGCGTGACTGGCAGGCTGCAGTTCGTTTCGGCGCACAAGCCCGAAGCTGGCCACTCGGGTCGCTGACGCCTGGGGGCGCCGCGACCCGAGCGCGCCGCCCGCTAGGAGGTCATCCCGGTGAACTGGCCGCCGGTGATGTTGAGCACCTGGCCGTGCACGTAGTTGGACCACGGCGAGCACAGGAAGAACACGCCGCCTGCGGCCTCCTCGGGCGTGCCGGGGCGGCCCAGCGGGATCAGCATCGAGGCCATCTGGCGCAACTGCTCGGGAATGCCGAGCTGCAGCTTCTCGCCGCCGATCTCCATCGTGTTGTCCTCCTGCTTGGCGGCGGTGAGGCGCGTCTCGATGAAGCCGAAGGCGACCGCGTTGACGTTCACCTTAAACTGGCCCCACTCCTTGGCGAGCGTCTTGGTCAAGCCGACCACGCCGGCCTTGCCGGATGAGTAGTTGGCCTGGCCGGCGTTGCCCATCGTGCCCGAGATCGAGGACACGTTGACGATCTTGCGGAACACCTCCTTGCCCTCCGCGCGCTCGGACTTGGCGGGCTCGCGCAGGTGCGGCGCGGCGGCGCGGATCACCCTGAAGGGCACGATCAGATGGATGTCGAGCATCGCCTGGAACTGCTCGTCTGACATCTTGTGAATCGGGGCGTCCACCGTGAAGCCGGCGTTGTTGACGATGATGTCGATCTTCCCAAACGAGTCGATCGCCTTCGCCACGAGCTGGTCGCAGGCGTCGCCCTTGGTCAGATCGCCGGAGAAGACCGTGGTCTCGCCCGAGATCTCCTGTGAAGCCTGCTCAGCGATGTCGCCGTCGAGGTCGTTGATGAGGACCTGCGCGCCCTGTGAGGCGAGCAGCTCAGCCGTGGCGCGTCCGATGCCGCGCGCCGAGCCCGTCACGATCGCGGCCTTGCCGTCGAGTACTCCCATAGCTTTCGCTTCTCCTTGTATTGATTGGGTCGCGGGGAGATTATCCGTCCAGCCGCCCGCTTGCGGCGAGTCCGAACGCATCGCCGTAGATGTGGTCCGCATAGGGGCTTGACATGTGGATAAGGTTCAGGTATAAAGGAGCCATGTCCTGGCATTCCGCTTCGGGGTGTGGGGCGACATAAGGTCGGGTTTGGGGTTGGCTCTTGTGGCCGGCATCAAGCGTTTTGACAGGGACCTTGGGAGAGGGACCGGGTCGCATTTCTAGAGGGAGTTGTTTCGCGTGAAGTCTTTGGGGATTAGCGTGCTTGAGAGTCCGTGTCTTGTTGATGGGTCCGTTATAGGACGCGTCAGCGTCGCTGACGCGTCTCTCTCTCTCTCTCTCTCTCTCTCTGGGCCGGCCGGCGTCTAGGCGCTAGGCCCTCACGCCGCGGTAGATCCGCGGCTGCAGTCGGGTGCAGGGCCCGGCTTGACCTTTTGCGTGCTGTAGGCGCGCGTAGAGCTTCTTGCTCTTCGACCGTCGCGGGTCGTGTACCCGCGGCGGTCTTGTGCTGTCCCCGTGCGGGTGGGTCTTGTGTTGGCCGCTCCCGGAAAGGCGGCGGCT
>DATMPT010000153.1:0-5618 GCA_035567355.1 Solirubrobacteraceae bacterium | reverse complement strand
CGGTGCGATCGTCGACATGTCCACGCACAAGAGACCTTCGCGCGCGCCGCCGGCGACGCCCCCCGCTCCGCACAGCACCTCCTCGACCTGCGCTCCGTCCACGACCATGCTCACGACGACGTCGCTTGCGGCCGCCACCTCCGCGGGTGTCGCCTTCGCGGTGGCTTTGCGCTCTGAAGCCCAGCGCTCGGCCTTGCGCTCAGTATGGGTCCACACGCTCAGCTCGTACCCCGCCTTGGCCACGTTCGCGGCCATGCGCGAGCCCATGATGCCGAGCCCAAGGAATCCGATCCGCTCAGACACGCTCACGCTCCCCTAGCCCACCCATGCCGCTCAGGAGCGAGGACCTGGGCCGTCGGAATGCTTGGATGCCGGGCCATAGCCTCCACCCCCCGGGGTTTCGATGCGAAGTCGCTCACCTGCCCCCAGCCTACCCGTCGCCTTGGCCGGCAACCCCTGTGGCGGCTCACCGGCTACGAGCAGCGCGTCGCGACCAGGGGCACCGGGCTCACCGCCGTGCGAGCCCGGGGGAGCGTGTCGCCGGCGCTCGCCGATCAGCGAGAACGTCATGTCCTGGAGGGCTTCGACTTCGCGCACCACACCGTCGCCGCCCCTGTGCTTCCCAGCACCGCCCGAGCCCCGGCGCAGGGCGTACTCGGTGACGCGCAGCGGCAGTTCGCGCTCCAGCGCCTCGATCGGGGTGTTCAGCGTGTTGCTCATCGCCACATGCACACCGCTCGGGCCATCCGCGTCAGCGCAGGCGCCCTGGCCGCCGCCGAGCGTCTCGTAGTGAGTAAAGCCCCCGTTACCCAGTGTCAGGTTATTCATGGTCCCCTGGCCGAGCGCTGCTCCAAACGCCCCCAGTACGAGGTCTGCCACGCGCGAGGAAGTCTCCACGTTGCCGGCCGCCACCGCCGCGCCCCGCGCGGCGTTCAGGACGCAGCCGGTTGGGACGATCGCCTGCACCGGCCTGTAGGCGCCGGCCGACGGCGGGATGTCCGGATCTGTCAGCACCCGCACCGCAAACCAGCACGCCGACAAGGTCACGGCCAGCGGACAGTTCAGGTTCCCTGTGTGCTGGGCGGCCGAGTCCGTGAAGTCGAGCACCAGCCGCTCTCCCTCCACGGTCGCCTTCAGGCGCAGCACTAGATCGCCCTCGGGCGCCTCCAGCACGTCCTCGGCTTCGCGCACTCCGTCCTCCAGCGCCGCGATGCACGCGCGCGTGCGTCGCTCCGCGTAGTCGAGTACCGCATCCATCGCCTCTTCAAGGCGCCTCACGCCTGTGCGCCCGGCCAATTCCGCGAGGCGGACCCCACCGGTGCGGTTGGCCGCGAGCTGGGCCATCAGATCGGCCCTGCGCTCCCCGGGACCACGCATCTGTGCCACGAGCTCCTCGATCGCCTCGGCGGTGAGCTCGCGCGGGTGGATCACCACGCCCTCCTCCGCGAGTGTCCGACTGTCGGCCGGCATCGATCCCGGCACCCGTCCGCCCACGTCGGCGTGGTGGGCACGGCTGGCGGCGAATCCGATGAGGGCTCGGGAGGCGTTGTCCTTCAGACCGGGATGCCCCACGCGTGTGCCCGCGCCCGCGCGCGTCGCCGCGCGCGTCGAATCCCTAGACGAGCTGACAAACACCGGCGTCACGACGGTGATGTCGGGCAGGTGCGTACCGCCTTCGAAGGGGTCGTTCAAAACCCACGACACTCCCGGCCTGTGCTCCTTGCCGAGCACCGCCGCGACGGCTGCAGGCATCGAGCCGAGGTGCACGGGGATGTGCTCCGCCTGCATCACCATCTCGCCGTCCCGGTCGAACAGAGCGGTCGATGCGTCTCGGCGCTCCTTGATGTTGGCCGAGTGCGCGGACTTCACGAGCGTCGCGCCCATCTCCTCGCACGTCGCCCGCAGCGCGCCCACGATCACCTGCAACTCGATCGGATCCAGCGTGCGCCAAGCTGCGTCCCGCGCTTGCCCAACCCGACCCGGTCTCACGCGTTTCCTCGAGTGCCGGCCGGCCTCCACCCGGTTCGGCTCCCCTTGCTGCTCTCTTTCCAGAACGACCGTCCCGTGCCCGTCCACGCTTCCGCTCCATCCCGCTGGCACCAGCAGCGTGGACTCCGGCATGGCGCACAGCGCCGGCCCCTGCACCCGCGTACCCGCGGGCAGCTCGCCGCGCCACAGCTGCGCCCCGATGCGCTCGCCGTCGAACACCACCTGCGTGCTCGTGGGCACCGCGGGCTCTGCCGTTGCGCCGCTCAGCCGCAGGGCGGGCCGTGCTCCGTGCGCCGACACGCGCACGTTCACCAGCTCCACCTCCGCGTTCTCGTCGCGGTAGCCGTAACGCTGCTCGTGCGCTTCCTCGAACGCCGTGCGGAGATGGTCGGTCTCGCCTTCCACGGCCAGCTCAAACGACTGGCCTCGGTAGCGCATCTCATAGCGCACGTCCACGCGCTCGACCGGACCGCCGAGCTCGCCGCTCGCGCGCTCGGTCAGCGCCGCCAGCTCCGCGCCGACCCGCCGGCCGTTGAAAGCGGCGCCACTGAGCATCACGGTCCTCGATACGTCCCGCCGCGGAGCAGCCGCGGCCAGCCCGAGCGCCGAGAGCACCCCGCAAGCGCGCGGACACAGCACCCGCTCGATCCCAAGCTCGCCGGCCATCGAAGCCGCGTGCAGCGGGCCCGCGCCGCCGAATGGCATCAGCGCGAAGCCACGCGGATCGATCCCGCGCTCGACGGTCATCACCGCCAGGGCGCGCCTCATCTCGGTCTCGGCGACCCTCACGATCCCCTCGGCGCATGCGACCGTGTCCAGTCCGAGTTCGCGTGCGAGCGCCTCCACGGCGCGCTCGGCCGCTTCTAGATCGAGACTCACGCCGGCGAGCGGCGTGTCGGCAAGCAGTCTGCCGAGCATCAGGTTCGCGTCTGTCACCGTCGCGCGCTCCCCACCGCGCCCGTAGCAGGCCGGCCCTGGCACGGCCCCGGCCGACTCTGGTCCCACGCGCAGCGCCCCTCCGGGGTCGCGCCAGGCGATCGAACCACCGCCGGCACCAACCGTGTGGATGTCAAGCGCCGGTAGGGCCAACGGCCTTCCCGCCACCTCGCGCTGGGCGGTCTCGGCCACCCTGCCGCCGTCGATCACGCAAACGTCGCACGAGGTGCCGCCCATGTCAAAACACAGCACGTGCTTCTCGGCGCCAGCCTCGCTCAACAGCAGCGCCCCGCCCACACCGCCGGCCGGCCCCGACAGTACCGTGAGCGCGGCGTGGGCTCCCGCACGGCGTGCGTCGGTGAGCCCGCCCGAGGATTGCATCACCTGCACCTCCGGCAGCTCCCGTGCCGTCTGTCGTCCATGCCCCGGCAGCCCTCCCACGGTCGTCTGGGCACCGAGGCGCTCCAAATAGGCGCTCAGGAGTGGCGAGAGGGCCGCATCGACCTCGGTCGTCGAGGCCCGCTCATACTCTCTGAACGTCCCCACCAGCTCATGCGAAAGCGACAGGTGAGCGTCCGGGAGGCGCGCCGCGATCAGCTCGCCCAGCCGGCGCTCGTGCTGTGGGTGGGCGTAGGAGTGCAGCAGCACAACCGCCACCGCTTCGGGGCCGGCCTGGGCCAATCGCTCGATCAATACCTCGGTTGCGCATTCCTCCAGCGCCCTGAGCGGCCCGTCCGGGCCCATCCGCTCAGGAGCGCCGAAGCGCAGCCCGGGCACGGCGAGCGGCTCTGGACCCGCCTCGCACAGCCTGTACAAGCTCGGTCGCGCCTGGCGTCCCAGCTCGACGATGTCGGTGAAGCCGTCGGTCATCACCAGCGCGGTGCGCGTGGGCGGGTGGGCCTGCGAGAATTCCAGCAGGGCATTGGTGGCGACAGTCATGCCGTGCGCGAAGCGTTCGACCTGCCCCGCCCGCGCGCCCGCGCGCGCAAGCACGGCCTCCACGGCGGCCATCACGCCCTTCTCCTGCTCGCCTGGCGTGCTGGGAGCCTTGGCGGTGTGCGTCGTGCCATCGGGTGCCACCAGCACCGCGTCGGTGAACGTCCCACCCACGTCTACCCCGAGCAGCATTGCTCGGAGAGTACGCCTACGCCGCCGCCAGGCGCTCTTGGTGCTCGGTGTCGGCCAGGTGCTGGTGGGAGGGGCAATAGCCGTTGTGGGGCAGCGGCACCCTCTGGCAGGTCGAGCCCTTACGCGTGGTCGCGCGACACGTGGGCGGCTCGTCGGTAACGGCCGCATGCGCCTCCACCGGATGTTCGATCAAGAAGCGCTGGGCAAGGCCCACGTAGCGACACACCGTTTGCAACACGCGCTCCTGGGCGCCCATCGGGAAATACGTCCTGATGTCGCAGAACAGGGTCCGCGCCGGCTTAGCGAAGTAGTGGCGGTCGGTAGCCAGGCGCTCCATCGCGGACTCGCAAGCATCCAGGACGTGCTTGTGGTTGGACTCCTCCGCGTCGGGCCGCGACTCCGTGATATACGGAGCCAGCTCCCTGTAGATCGCTCGACTGAATTGATACATGGTAATGCCTACCCGAACACCCCATCCGGTCGAAAGGACCGGTTTTGTCAAGTATCCAAGCGATTCCTAAGCGGCACAGAAGTAATTCATTAAGCCCAGGTTAGGCTTGGCGCTCCGTGGGTGTTTTTTTGGGAGCTATTTGTCCTGGGGGCTGAGCTCTTCGCGGGTCAAGCGCCCTGTCATTTGCCTACTCCCACGTCTCCCAAGCAAGCCGGCCGGTGCTGTCAACCACCACATGCCGGCGGTCGAGCCGCGCGTCGCTATCGGGGCGATCGGTGCGCGTGTGCGTTCCCCGGCTCTCCTCGCGCTCCATCGCCGAGCGTGCGGTCAGGCGCGCGAGCGGGTGCCGGTCGGCGAGCAGCTTTCTCAGCCCTTCGGCTGAGCGTTCGATCCCCGCGTATTCCCACAGCGCCGTTTTGGTCGACCGCTCGACGGGGGCGATTGGCGTGTTCGCCGGCTCCGTGTGAGCGTTGCCGGGCGGTGGCTCCTCCAGTGCCGCCAGCGCCGCCCGGCATCCGAACACGAAGCACTCGCTGAGGGAATTGGAGGCGAGCCGGTTCGCGCCATGCAGACCCGTGCAGGCAGTCTCGCCCACCGCATACAACCCGGCCACGGCGGAGCGCGCGTGTAGGTCGGTCACCACTCCGCCGATCGTGTAATGGGCCGCGGGTGCCACCGGGACCATTTCGCGCGTCGGGTCGAGCCCCGCATCACGCAACGCTCCAACCACATTTGGGAACAGAGCCGGGTCGATCGCGCGCATGTCGAGCTTCACCGCGCGTTCGCCGTCCTCGCGCAGCTTTGCCTGGATCGCGCGCGAGACTTCGTCGCGTGGTGCCAGCTCATCCACGAAGCGCTCCCCGGCAGCGTCGTGCAAGGTCGCGCCCTCGCCCCTGATCGCCTCGGTGATCAGGAACCCTTCCCGTCCTCTCACGCCGATCACCGCGGTGGGATGGAACTGCACGAACTCGAGGTCCGCGAGTGGCGCTCCGGCGGCGTGCGCGAGCAGCAGGCCTTGGCCGATAGAGCCGGGCGGGTTGGTGGTACGTGCCCACAACGCCGCCGCGCCGCCGGTGCTCAGCACGACAGCGCGCGCCGCCACCGTGAGCCCGAC
>DATMPT010000152.1:0-3835 GCA_035567355.1 Solirubrobacteraceae bacterium | reverse complement strand
AGAGGCAGACGTTGAGGCCACTCGGCGTCCAGCCCCTCGGGTTCTCCAAGATAGTCACGCGCGAGTCCTCGGCGGCGAGCTCGTCGAGCAGCTCCCTCGTGCCGTCGGTGGAGCCCCCGTCGGCCAGCAATACCTCGAGCGGCCCCGCCACCTTCTGGGCCAGCATCGAGGCCACCGCCGGGCGGATGCTCGATGCCTCGTCGAGCACCGGCACAAGCACGCTTACGAGCACCTGTGAGGCGGCCTTCCGGTCGCTTGCCGCCTCCCCAACTGGCATAGTAGAGGCCAATGGTAGCGAGCAACCGTGAGGCGGCCGGCTGGCTGGGGCCGCGTCTGGGCGAGGAGGGGCTTCAGCGTTATGCACGCACGATCCGCGAGCGGTGGCGGGTCGTATTGGCGTGCGTGATCGTCGCGCTGCTCGGCGCCGGCGCCTACGTCGCCCTGGCGCCCAAGGTCTATCAGGCGACAAGCCAGCTGCTCGTTACCCCAGTGGACCCCTCCGACCCGACGACGATCGGCCTCGGGCTGATCGCGACCTCAAACGACCCGGGCCGCGACGTCGCAACGGCCGCAAGTCTCGTCACCGCAGTCCAGGTAGCGAACAATGTGAGCTCAACGCTCGGGCTTCACGAAACTCCACGCAAACTACTCGCCAAGATCAGCGCGGTTCCGCTTGCGAACACCAGCATCGTGAGTATCACCGCGAGTGCCCCGAGCGCGGCCCGCGCACAGGCAATCGCAAACAGCTTCGCCGAACAGACGGTGTCGATCCGCACCCAGCGGGTACACGCGATCGAGGAAAAAACGATCGCGCTGTTGAAGGTCGAGGCCGCACACCAGACCAAGGAACAGCTCAACGCCGGTGGCAGCGAATCGGTCGCCTCGCGACTCGCTGGCTTGGAAGAGCTGCGCGCCCAGCCGGACCCGACAGTGAGCATCGCGGCACTCGCCGACAGGCCCACCTCACCCTCCTCCCCCCGGAAGGCGATCTCACTGGTGGCCGGCCTGTTCGCTGGATTGATCCTCGGCCTGGCCGCCGCGTTTGTGTTGCAGAACATCGACCCCAAGCTCAGGCGTGAAGAGCAGCTCCGGGAAATCTTCCGCCTGCCGATCCTCAGTCGTGTCCCGCGCGAGCCCGGCTCTCGACGCGCTGGACCGCTACTGCCAAGCCGGCTGAGCTCGCCGACTTCGGAGGCCTATCGAACCCTCCGCGCCACGATGTTCGCGGGCCAGCACGAGGGCGATCGAGGCCAGGCGATCCTGGTCACGGGTAGCTCGCCCTCAGAGGGAAAGAGCAGTACCGCGCTGAACCTGGCGTACGCGCTCGCGCAAACGGGCCAGCAGGTGATCCTGGTCGAGGCCGACCTACGGCGACCCAGTTTGGTGGCCGCGTTGAAAGTAGATCTGCACTACGGCCTGCTCGCGGTACTGTCGGGCCAGGTGAGCGTTCAGGACGCGCTCATCGATGCTCCAGGCTATCCCGAGAACCTCAAGATGCTGCTCGTCGAGCGGCCTGAACCCGCCGCCGCCGACCGCTTGGCGCTGCCGATCGCACAGGAGATGCTGCGCACCGCACAGTCGCTTGCCGACTATGTTGTGATCGACTCGCCCCCCCTCAGTCAGATCGTCGACGCCTTGCCGCTGGCCCAAGCCGCCGACGAGGTTCTGATAGTGGCACGCCTGGGAACGAGTCGCATGCACACCCTGGTCGAGCTCGGCGAGCTACTCCAGCAAAATGGCGTGCGGCCGCTGGGCTTGGTGCTGGTCGACGTCGAGCGCTCCGCGCGCGGCAGCTATTACTATGCCCCTGGTTCGCATTCCCAGGCGAGCGAGGGCAGCGCGACGAGGACGTGAAGATGGTGGAGCGAGGTATGAGCCTGCGCGCCAACCTTGCCTCCCCGCCGTTGATGCTGCTTGCGGCCCTGACCGCCGCGGCCGCGGCGGGAGCGCTGTCGGGAGTCGACCCGAAGATCGGAGTCGGAGTGGCGTTCGGCCTCGCGTTCGCGGCCCTGGTGTTGAGCAACGTGACCGTGGGCCTGTGCGTGCTCGGCTTCCTCAGCTTCCTGGATGTACTACCGACGGTCGAAGCCCTCAGCCTCGCAAAGATCGCAGGCCTTCTGCTTGCGATCTCCTGGCTTGCCACCATCACAAGCCGTCGCGACAGTCCCAGCCTGGTCCGCGACCGGCCGTGGCTGACCGCCGCGCTGGTCGCCTTCGCCGCGTGGGCGACGTTGAGCGTCTTCTGGTCGGCGGCCCGCGGCGACGCCCTCACGGCCCTGTTGCGCTATCTGCCCAACCTGTTGCTGTTCCCGATCGTCTACACCGCGATACGCGAGCGCCGGCACGTGTTTGCGCTCGTGATCGTCTTGATCGGCGGAGCGGCCCTTGCCGCCACCGCCGGCGTCCTGAGCCCTCCACCCAATCCCGGGGCTCTGGAACCGGCGCGCGCGACCGGGACGGTGGGCGACGCCAACGAACTGGCCGCCGCTCTGGTGGTGGGCCTGTTCCTGGCATCGGCTGTGCTGTTCGACCGCTCTCGGCCAGCCTTGCTTCGCGCGGCCTGCGCCGCTACAGCGGTGCTGTGCCTTGGCGGCATCGTTCTGTCGCTCTCCCGGGGCGGACTTGTAGCTCTAGCGGTGGCCGCCGTCGTGGCGGTCGTGGTTGCCGGACGCTGGCGGATCCCGATGCTCGCCGCAGCCGTCGCGGTATGCGCAAGCGCGCTGTTCTATTTCGTGGCCCTTGCGCCCCTTCCCGCACGCGAACGCGTCACCGAAGTAGGGACGGGAACCGGTCGCACCGATCTGTGGACTGTGGGCCTGCGCATGGTTGGTGCCAACCCGCTAAACGGAGTCGGCGTCGGCAACTTCCAAGAGGCCTCGGTTCATTACCTGCTGCAACCTGGGCTGATCCACCGTGCCGACTTCATCATCAGCACACCGAAGATCGCCCACAACACCTACCTGCAGGCGTTCTCCGAGCTTGGGATACCGGGCGGCATCCTGTTTCTGCTGATCGTCCTCTCGGGCGCGGGGTGTTCCCTGCTCGCGGCTCGGGTGGCGGCCGGGACCGGCCAGCTCGAGCTCGAGTTGCTGGCCCGCGGGGTGTTTGTCGGGACCACCGGCTTCCTGGCGGCCTCATTCTTCATATCCGAGAACTACTCCAAGCTCATGTGGATTCTGCTGGCGCTCGGCCCCGCGATGATAGCCATCGCTCGGCGTAGAGCTCCTCCAGGCGCCGGCACATCGCCTCGATTGTGAACTCGCGCCGGCGCCGCGCCCGCGCGGCCGCTCCCAGGCGCCCACCGAGCTCACGGTCACGCAGCAGCCGTGCA
This sequence comes from Solirubrobacteraceae bacterium, assembly GCA_035567355.1. Classification (GTDB taxonomy): domain Bacteria; phylum Actinomycetota; class Thermoleophilia; order Solirubrobacterales; family Solirubrobacteraceae; genus Palsa-744. The sequence continues at coordinate 504 of DATMPT010000152.1, read as the reverse complement.
ATCGCAAGCGCGAGTGCTCGATGGTCTCCAGGCTCGACGAGCAAGCCATCCTCGGCGTTCTCGATCAGATCGGAGTTGCCCCCAACCCTCGTGGCAACGATCGGCCTGGCGGCATCCATGTACTCCATCACCGAGATCGGGCTCCCCTCGTGATCAGAGCAGCACACCGCGACATCGAAGGCGGGGAGCAGGTCGATCACATCGGTGCGCCGGCCGAGCATGAGGACCGTCTCCTGCAAGCCGAGCCGCGAGACCAGTCGTTCGAGCCCGGCCCGCTCGCCGCCGTCACCGGCGATGAACACGCGCAGTCCCGGAAACTCGGCGCGCAGGATGCTCGCGGCGCGTACCAGCAGATCGAAGCGCTTGCGCCGGTGCATGAAGCCGGCGCTGCCGACCGTCGGGGTGTCCGGCGCGACGCCCAGCCGTGACCGCGCATCGACACCCTCGGCGGGATGGCTATCCGGTGCTCCATTGGGCACGAATACGGTCGAGGCGAGCGGAATC
>DATMPT010000151.1:0-3044 GCA_035567355.1 Solirubrobacteraceae bacterium | reverse complement strand
CGCGCAACGTGCGCAAAACGTTGGCGCGGCGGCGAGCTTCCGCTGTCCTGGACAGCCGCGGGAGCTACTAACTTATTCTCGGTGACCGCCGCATCGTTGACCGATACGCAGGGGATCCTCGCGCTCGCGGCAATTGCCGTGTCGGGCGTTGTGCTGATCGCAGCCATTGTGCTCGCGCGCACGGTGCGCCGCCTGCGTACGGCCCAGAAGCTGGTGCTGGGCGAGGGGGGCAGCCGCGACGTGATCGCCCACAGCGCCTCCCTGCAGGAGGCATTCGAAGCGCTTCAGGAATACACGGGGGACGTGACCGCGGGACTCAACGACCGTCTGGATGGGATCGAGGCGGCTCTCGCGGGAGCCGTCTCACACCACGCCTTGGTCCGCTATGACGCATATAACGAGCTGTCTGGGCAGCAGTCGATGTCGATCGCCTTGCTCGATGACCGGCGCTCGGGGATCGTGCTGACGTGTATCCACCATCGCGACCAAGCGCGCGTGTACGCCAAGCAGGTACGCGACGGGCTCGGCGAGCTGGAGCTCTCCCCAGAGGAGGCCGAAGCGGTCCGCGCGGCGCTCGAGGGCGATCAGTCCACGAACGCATTGGCGCCCCAAACGCGAACCGTCGCACCCGCGGGCGGCGCAGACCCCCTCGACGCCGCCGGCGCCTAGGCTCGTGAGCGAGGGCCCTAGCGGACTTCCACGCGCCGGCTACCTGGGGCCAGAGGGAACGTTCAGCGAGGAGGCACTGCTGAGTAGCGTCGTCGCGGGCGCCGTCGCACCGATCGCGCAGGAGACGATCCGCGACGCGGTGATGGCAGTACAGGAGCACACCGTCGAGTGGTCGCTCGTGCCGATCGAGAACTCGATCGAGGGATCCGTGACCGTGACGCTCGACACTCTGGCCGGAGAGGCCAGCGATGTCGAGATCGTGGGCGAGGTGGTGCTGCCGGTGCGTCACTATCTGATCGCGCGCTCACCGGTTGGCTTCCAGCAGATCGAGGCAGTCATCTCCCACCCGCACGTCCCCGGCCAGTGCAGACGCTTCTTGCACGAGCGCCTTCCGCACGCGCGCGTTACAGCGGCAGCTTCGACCGCCGAGGCGGTACGGGTCGTGGCCGAGCGTGAGCGTGGGGATGCCCCCGGGCGTGAGGACAGCGGCGTGTCCACGCAGGGTGAGGGTGGACGGTGGGCGGCGATCGGGACGCGGCTGGCAGCCGAGCTTTATGACTGCACCGTGATAGCGGAGGGGATACAAGATCGCGAGGACAACGAGACTCGTTTCGTGTGGCTCGCGCACGAGGACCGCTCGGTCGGGACCCCACGGCTGCGCTTGCGGGCGGATGCGGGGCACAAGACCTCGCTCGTATTCTGGGGCGCCGGCGCCGACCGGGCCGGATGGCTGGTGCTGTGCTTGGACGAGTTTGCCCGGCGCGCCATCAACTTGACGAAGATCGAGTCGCGTCCGATGCGCGAGCGTCTCGGGCACTACATGTTCTTCGTCGATCTGGACGGGTCTTTGACCAACGAAGCTGTCCGCGATGCCTTGGCGGGGTTGCGGAGCCTGTGCGAGCAGGTACGTGTGCTCGGCTCATATCCGACAGCTTGAACGTCTGGGACGGCCGCAAAGAGAGCTGGAATCACATCGGCATGAAGTCTCGCCGTCGCCTGGTTAGGCGCGATTTGGCGGCGGGAGGGCAGGAGGATCGCTACACTGCGGCGCTGAAGATGGAAAGCACGGCGCCCACAGAGCCAGTGGGGTCCGTGCCGCCCGCAGAGCACCAGCGGCACGGACCGAGCTCATCGTCGAATACGGCGATGGGTGGCCGGGTGCTCGTCCTCAACGCGACGTTCGAGCCGATCAACGTGTGCTCGGTGCGCCGCGCGGTGGTGCTCCTACTCAAGGAGAAGGCCGAGCTGATCGAGCGCGGACTGTGGGAGCTTCACTCCGAGACTGCCACGCTCGCGCGTCCGGTAGTGATCAGGCTCGTCAGCTACGTGCACGTTCCACGCGATACCCACCGCCGCAAGATCACACGCCGTGCGGTATTTGCCAGAGACGGCTGGATGTGCCAGTACTGCGGTTCGCGCTCCAACCTGACCGTCGACCACGTGATCCCACGTTCAAAGGGCGGGACCTCCAGTTGGGAGAATATCGTGGCCTCGTGCGCTCCCTGCAACCGACGCAAGGGGGACATGTTGCCGCGCCAGGCCGGTATGCACCCACGCCACAAGCCGCGCACCCCGCGCGCCGAGATCTTCATTCACGTAGCGAGCCCCACGATCCCGGCGGCTTGGCGGCAGTATCTGCCGGCCGCGGCCTGAGCACAAGTAGAAACCCGGCGCCGGCCAATAGAGCCCGTGGTTGGCTCGTGAGGGTGCGCCGCGGCTTGGGATCGCGTACATGACCGCCGGCTTGCACCGAGCCACAAGAAACACGGGGGGCGCCCTCGACCAGGCGCCCCCCGCTCTCAACTGCGCTGGACACGATCGCGTCGGCTTCGCGTCGCCGAGCACACCGTGATGGCGCGACTGGGCGCTGCGATCCGGAGGGACAAGTCCGGCGACCTACGCGATGGTGGCCCGGGTTGGATTCCGCTAGGCGGGTCCAGCCGAGTGCTTCGGCCTAACGGCCGGCCACCTCCAGAGTCCCGCAAATACTGTCAGCCAACGTAGGACCACCTCCTTTCTCTGGTCCTTGCAATGTAGCGGACGGCGCCGACGATGTGGGCAGGTTCGGCTACATCCCAACGGCGGTGGGGCCTCCGCCGCTCGAGCTACTCGGTCGGCTCTGACTCTTCTGGCGGGAAGGCCGCGGACTCGGCCGGGACTGCGCTATCGAGCGCCAAGCCCTCCTGCGTGCCCTGGATCTCCTCGGTCTCGCCGCTATCCACGACGAGCGCGACCGCGCTCACCACGTCCTCGTCCTTGAGATTCATGACGCGCACGCCCGTGGCCGAGCGGCCCTGGCGGGAGATGCCGCCGGCGGCCGTGCGCTGGACCATCCCCCCGACGCTTATGAACACGAGCTCTTGGTGCTCGCGCAC
>DATMPT010000150.1:0-2836 GCA_035567355.1 Solirubrobacteraceae bacterium | reverse complement strand
GAAAACCCCGTTGACCGAACTAACTATAGGAAAGTCATGGCCGCCAATCCCGCCCGATCGACGTTTCCACGCTTGAGGACGATCGCGCGGCGAACGCGTGGCCGCACGAACGGACCTGTCACGCGGTTGATGAGCCCGTCTGACTTCGGCGAGCTCCTGAAGCCGTTCGTGTTTCTCGACCTCTTCGACCATGAGGGGCCACCGTTCGACGGCCCCCTCCACCCGCACTCGGGTATCGCCACGCTGACCTACGTCGCTGAAGGCGAGGTCAGCTATATCGACCCGGACAACGTGAGAGGTAGGCTACCGGCCGGCGGTGTCGAATGGATGCAGGCGGGGCGTGGCATGTGGCACGGGGGCGGGCTCCACAAAGCGGGCCGCACGCGCGGCTTCCAGTTGTGGATCGCCTTGCCGCCGAAACTCGAGCTGGGGCCGACTATCAGTCTCTTTCAGGCCCCTGAGGCTGTGCCGGCGCAGGGTCCGGCGCGCGTCCTCCTCGGCAGCCACGGGTCCGCATCGAACGCCATTGCCTCACCCTCGCCGATCAACTATCTCGTGGTACGCCTGAAGGCCGGCGAGCGTTGGCGTTACGAGCCTCCAGCGGATCACACCGTCCTCTGGGTAGCTGTCGCATCGGGCGTGCTTTCGACGTCCGAAGAACTGCAGCCCGGGGAGCTTGCGGCTTTCGAGCCCTCGAGCGACGCAGTCGAATTCCAGGCGCTCACCGCTACCGAGTTCGTCCTCGGCTCGGCCGCTCCGCACGAGCACGATCTCGTCCTCGGCTACTACTCGGTCCTCACCTCGAAGGAAGCGCTTCGCAATGGCGAGGCGCACATATTGTCCATCGCCAAGCGCCTCGCGCGCGAAGGTCGCCTCGATTGAATCCGGCGAGAGCGATCTGCGCAACCGACCAGGGTCAAGTGGCGGGATCCCCGCTCAGTTCCCCTCCGCGACCAGCAAGACCTCGACAGCGCAGGTTACTTGACGACGCGTAAAACCGGCTAAAGTGGGCTTCGGCAGAGGTTCCACATGAGCACAGCCGCCTCGACGCATCCTGCGCACTCGCCGTTCGGCGCGTTTCATTACCGCGCCTTTACCGTTCTATGGACCGCGACGGTCATCTCGAACATTGGCGGTTGGATGTATAGCGCCGCCTCGGCGTGGCTTATGGCGACCCTGGACCCGAGTCCGATCGCCGTTTCGCTCGTGCAGGTGGCGACGAGCCTGCCAACGTTCCTGTTTGCGCTCCTGGCGGGCGCCCTTGCGGACCTCGTTGACAAGAGGCGCCTACTGATCATCTTCGAATCCTTCATCACGGTGACTTCCACGGCGCTTGCGGTGCTCGTCTGGCTCAACCTGATCACACCAGGCAGGTTGCTGCTCTTAACATTCCTTATCGAAACCGGCGCGGCGCTGACGGCGCCGGGGTGGCAAGCGATCGTGCCCCAACTGGTCCCCAGGCGGGACCTGCCCGGAGCGGTGTCCGCGAACAGCGTGGGTGTCAATGTCAGTCGCGCGGTCGGGCCTGCGTTGGGTGGCCTTATTACCGCGGCGGCGGGCATCGCCGCGCCATTTTGGGTGAACGCCGCGAGCAATCTTGGCTCGATTGGTGGACTGTTGTGGTGGCGCACGCCGCAGACACTCCAGCGTCGCCTGCCGACCGAGCGCCTTCTTAGCGCGTTGCAGACCGGCATCCGCTATGCGCGACATAGCCGGTACCTGCGCGCGACACTGGTGCGCGCGGTCGGTTTCTTTTTATTTGCCAGTGCCTACTGGGCGCTCTTGCCGCTCGTCGCCCGCGATCGGATCGCCGGTGGCCCCAAACTCTATGGCATCTTGTTGGGTATCATTGGGACAAGCGCTATCGCCGGTGCGTTTGCGTTGCCCCGCCTGAAGAAAACGCTAGGCCCGGATCGCTTAGTGGCAGCGGGAACGATCGGTACCGCTAGCGCGCTGCTGTTGTTCGGCCTGGCGCACAAGCCGGCCACCGCGATAGCTGCCAGTACGCTGGCAGGCCTCTCCTGGATAGCAGTGCTGTCGAGCCTCAACGTATCGGCTCAATTCGCGTTGCCCGAATGGGTCCGCGGGCGTGGGCTCGCCCTCTACATGACCGCGTTCTTCGGCGCTACAACACTCGGCAGCGCCATTTGGGGCGCGATCGCCAACCTGGCCGGGTTGCCCGTGGCTCACTTCATCGCGGCGGCCGGTGCGCTGCTCGCAATCCCGCTGACATGGCGGTGGAAGTTGCAAACGTCCGCAGGGGTCGACCTCACCCCATCGATGGCCTGGCCGCCGCCGATCGTCTCCGGTCACATAGAAAGCGACCAGGGCCCGGTGATGGTCACGGTCGAATACCGCGTCAGTGCCGAGAACCGCGCCGCCTTCCTCACCTCACTCGAGCAGCTCGGCCATGAACGGCGCAGGGACGGCGCCTACGCGTGGGGAATCTTCGAAGACACCGCCGACCGCAGTCGATTCCTCGAGACGTTCTTTGTGGAGTCGTGGCTCGAACATCTGCGCCAGCACACCCGGGTGACGAATGCGGACCGCATGTTGGAGGACGCCGTTCGTCTTTTAGTCGAGGGCACACCTAAGATCACGCATCTGGTTGCCGCCGATGTCAGTGAGGGCGGGAAAACGCGTTAGGCGTAATCACGGGGAGCGCGGACGCGTGCCGGTGGAGAAATTCGAGCTCTCCCCGTGTCGCGTCGAAGCTCACAGGGCCCCTGGTAGACGGCGTCGGTGGCAACAACGGCGCTCGTGGAGTCGATCGGCTATCCCGATCGACTCCACGAGCGCCGTTGTTGCCACCGACGCCGTCTACCAGGGGCCCTGT
>DATMPT010000149.1:0-3778 GCA_035567355.1 Solirubrobacteraceae bacterium | reverse complement strand
CTTTGGCTCCTGACGTACGTGGGCGCTGTTTATTTTTGGATCGCTGCTCGTTCCGGGGTAAAGAAGCAAGGCTTCCCTAGATCAGGGGGCGGACCCAAGCAGGGACCGCGCCCGCTCAGCGATCGAAGCCGGGGTGAAGCCGAACTTCTCCAACACAGTCGTACCCGGGGCGGAGGCACCGAAACGGTCGATCCCCAAGACGTCGCCACGATCGCCCACCCACTTCCACCAGCTCAGGCTGACCCCGGCCTCGACGGCCAAGCGGGCGCGGATCTGGTGGGGGATGACGGAGTCGCGGTAGTCGGCGGACTGGGCTTCGAAGAGCTCCATGCAGGGCATCGAGACAACCCGCACGCTCGTTCCGCCGGCGGCCAGGTCGCGGGCGGCTTGCAAGGTAGGCGCGACCTCGCTCCCGGTGGCGATCAAGACCAAGCCGGGCACAGCCGCTCCCCCGGACTCCCACAGCACGTAGCCGCCGCGCTCGACACCGTCGGCGGGGGCCACCTCTGAGCGGTCGAAGACGGGCAGGCTCTGGCGCGAGAGCAAGAGCGCCACCGGACCGTCCTCGCGTTCCAAGCCCACCCGCCACGCCGCGGCTGTCTCATTGGCGTCGGCCGGGCGCATCACCCACAGGTGGGGGATCGCACGCAGTGCCGCGTAGTGCTCGACCGGCTGATGGGTGGGACCGTCCTCGCCCAGGCCGACCGAGTCGTGCGTCCAGACCCACATGACCGGCAGCTCCATCAGGGCCGAGAGGCGCACCGCGGGGCGCATGTAGTCGGAGAAGACCAGGAAGGTGGAGCCATAGGGCTTGACCATCGCACCGTGGGCCGAGAGGCCGTTGACGATCGCCCCCATGGCGTGCTCGCGGATGCCGAAGGGGATGTTGCGGCCGGTATGCACTCGCGAGTACTCGCCGGCTCCTTCGAAGACGGTCTTCGTGGACTCGACCAGGTCGGCGGCGCCACCGGCCATCGTCGGGCCGAAGGGAGCCAAGGCCGCCATTGTCTTCTGGCCTGCCGAGCGCGTGGCGATCTGCTCGCCCGCCTCGAAGCTCGGCAGGGCCGCCTGCCAGCCCTCTCGCAGGCGCCCCGACCAGGCGTCCTCCCAGTCCCCAATCAGTTCGGGGGAGCGCTCGCGCCAGCTCGCCTCGCGCTGTTCCCACTCCGCCTGGGCGGCGGCGCCAGACTCGCGCAGATTCATGTGCTCGTATACCCGCTCATCGACGTGGAAGTGCTCGTCGGGGTCGAAGCCCATCGCGAGCTTGGTGGCTCGCACCTCCTCCTCGCCCAGGGGCGCGCCGTGGGCTTTGGCGGTGTCGACGGCGTGGGGCGCGGGGTAGGCGATGTGCGAGCGCACCTGGATGAACGAAGGACGCTCTGTTTCGGCGCGCGCGGCGCAGAGGGCCGTGTGGAGTGCGTGGACATCCTCGGAGTCCTCGACGCGCTGGACGTGCCAGCCGTCGGCGTGCATGCGCGCGATGTGGTTCTCGGTGTCGAAGGAGATCGAGGTGGTGCCGTCGATCGTGATGCGGTTGTCGTCGTAGCAGACGATCAGCTTGCCGAGGCCGAAGTGGCCGGCGATCGAGGCGGCCTCTTGGGAGACGCCCTCCATCATGTCCCCGTCGGAGCAGATCGCGTAGGTGTGGTGGCCGACGACCTCGTAGCCGGGCCGGTTGAAGCGCTCGGCGAGGAAGCGCTCGGCCATGGCCATGCCGACGGCGTTTGCCACGCCTTGGCCGAGTGGGCCGGTGGTGACCTCGACGCCGGGCGCGTGCCCGCGCTCGGGATGGCCGGGGGTTCGCGAACCCCATTGGCGAAAACTTTGGAGGTCCTCGAGCGAGAGGTCAAAGCCACACAGATGGGTGAGCGCGTACTGGAGCACGCACGCGTGCCCGGCCGAGAGCACGAAGCGATCGCGGTCACACCAGGCGGTGTCGAGGGGGTTTAGACGCAGGACGTGACGGTAGAGCGTGTAGCCGAGGGGGGCCAGGGCCATCGCGGTGCCGGGATGACCGGCGCCGGCCTTCTGCACGGCGTCCATCGCGAGGGCCCTGATCGTGTCGATCGAGAGCTTGCGAATCTCGCGCTCCTGCTCACGGAGCGCGGGAGGGTGCAGAGCGCTCGATTCGGAGACTGCCGCCATATGTTGCGATCCTAGCGAGCCACCCCGGGTGGCGGGCTCCCAGGCACAGTCGCGGTTGCGCTCGCCGGCCTGCGCCTCCGTGCAGCCGATGCGATCGCCCGCGAACCGCCTCGGCGGCCCTTAGCCGGCGTAGGGCCGGCGCCGCCTGGGGGGAAAGCCCGCCACGGAGTGGCGGCGCCCGTGCGAGCACCAGCGCCGTCTGGGGCGCACGCGCACAAGCCAGTGCAGGTCGTGGCGCGAGTGCGAGCGCCGGTAGGGCCAGCGGGGGTGGAGCGCCCGAACCATCAAGTTGCGCTCGCAGGTGAGTCCTCTCATGTCAATCCAACCTCCGTGTCGGCGATCGGGGAGTCCGGCGATGGGCCAAGCCGTCCAACCCGCGCTGGTCGAGTTTGCCGTTATGGACAACTAATAGTACAATGCCTACAGAAGGCGCCCCAGATTTACGGCCGCTGAAACGCGCGTTGTGCACATCCCACCGGCTGCCCAAACCGACTCGCCCACATGCTGGAACTAGTGTTTCCAATGGGGTACGGACCTCGATGTCGCCCACGTCAGTGACCTCCCAGTGAGTTGGAGACATCTAATGCAAGAAAACAAATAAATCATCCTTTACGTAGCTTGTCAAGAGCTATGGTATAGGGATGGCCCAGAGGACTCGCTCAGCCAAAGCTCGCGACCGGGGTTTGCCGCGCGGGCCGCAGGCGCTCCCGCCCGAGGAGGTCGCAGCCGACCAGCGCGAGCGGCTGTACGAGGCGATGATCAAGTCGGTCAACGAGCGTGGGTTCGTCGCCACCACGATCTCCGATCTCGTCGCCGGTGCGGGGGTCTCGAGGCGTAGCTTCTATGAGCACTTCGAGAACAAGGAGGAGTGCCTGCTCGCCACCTATGACGCGCTGATCGGGCGCCTGACCGCACGGATCGTCGAGGCGTATGACCCTGAGGACGAGTGGACCAACCAGATCGAGGCGTTTGTGAGAGTCCTGTTTGAGGCATCGAGCGACCGTCCCGACGCGGCGCGACTGGTGTCTGTCGAGATGGGGGCGGCCGGCCCGGTGGGGATCGAGCGCTGGGCACGCGACGCGGAGCTGCTGGCCACGTTCCTAACGAGCATCTTCGAGCGGGCGCCCGGCGAGGGCTCGGTACCGGCGCCCGTGGCTCGCGCGATCGTCGGCGCGTTGCGGACGATCCTGTATTCGCGCGTGCGCCGCGAACGATCGAGTCGCTCGTTGAAAGCGGAGCTACAGAAGCTGACGCCCGACGTGGTGAGCTGGATCGTGGGCTTCTATCCGACGCCACCGCAGATTCCCCCCCGCCCGAAGGCCCGTCGCCATGGGCACCTGCAAGGGGGCAGGGCGCCGGGCACGTTTGCGCCCTCGCCGCGCTGGGCGCCCAGGGGCTTGCCGCGCGGCGAGCACGGCCTGCCAAAGGGGTTCGTGGCACACAACCAGCGCGAACGGATCTTCGACGCGGTGGCGAACCTGACCGCGGCCAAGGGCTATGCGGCCCTCAGCCTGGAGGAGATCGTGGCGGAGGCGGCGATCTCATTGCAAACCTTTTACGAACATTTCGAGAACAAGGAGGAGGCGTTCCTGGCGACGTTCGAGATGGGGCACGCCAAGGCAACGGCCGCGAT
>DATMPT010000148.1:0-4747 GCA_035567355.1 Solirubrobacteraceae bacterium | reverse complement strand
CGGTGAAGTACCGCGACCGTGGCGTCGTCGGCCTCGGCCTCGGGGGCATGGAGGCCCAGTTCCCACCCGAGCCCTACGCGGAAGCGTTCGCGCTCGCACGCGACGGAGGGATCGCCTCGGTACCACACGCCGGAGAGGTCGCAGGCATCCCCTCGATCCGCGGCGCGCTGGAGGCACTCGGCGCGCACCGCATCCGTCACGGCATCCGCGCCATCGAAGACGCGGGAATGGTGCGAGAGCTGGCCGACCGCGGGACAGTGCTCGATGTCTGCCCGATCTCGAACCTGCGCACCGGCGCCGTCGCCACCCTCGCGGACCACCCGCTTCCCGAGCTCGTAGCCGCCGGCGTGAGCTGCTCGGTCTCCACAGACGACCCCGCGATGTTCGACACCGACCTGAGCAACGAGTACGCGGCCGTCAGCCGGCTCGGCGTCTCACCACGCGCCTGCTATGAAGCGGGGATCCAGGGCGCGCTCTGCGAGGAGAGCACCCGAGCGCAGCTGCGACAGCGCGGCGAGAGCTTCGACTGGGCCAGCACCGACGAGGAAACCGACGGGCGGTCGTCATAGCCGCCGTGTCTTGCGTGCCTTCTTGGCCTTGTGCTTGGCGCAGCCGGTGACAGCGATCTTGGTGGTCAGGTCTTGGGGTCGGGTTCGATCTTCCCCGCGAGCTTGACCATCACGCCGCGCTGCGGGTTCTTGATCACGACATACAACGCCAGCAACGACCCGCCAGGATGGCCAGATTCGGGGAAAGGGTTCTCATAGGGTTGTGCTACGAACACGTCGCCTTCGAGGCTTTCGCTCAGCAACTGTGTATGAACGGTGACCGTGCCTATCTTTGAGGTTTCAGGACAACCGGTCCCCGGTGAGGATTCCAAGTCATCGAGCAATCGCCGAGAAGCCTCAATGCGCCTAACCTCGGCCTCCACATGAGGCGGGAGCGACTGTGAGGAGGCGTCCGAGTGCGGACTAGGATGGGAAGGCATCCTCGACCGCTTCCTCGGTCGTCTTGATCGAGCGCTGCTGCCCGGCGGCGCTCGATCCATTTTCGGGGTCGATGAGGGCCAGCACCGAGCGCTGCGTGTAGCGCGTGGTGCGGTGCCCGATCCGAACGCAGTCGATGACGCCGTGCTGCGCGAGCCGTCTAACTGTTCGATCGGACACGTCGCCCAAGAGGTGCTGAACCTCTGCCCGCGTGAGTAGGCCCAGTAGTTCGGTCCGGTCTGCACCCGATGATGTCAGTGTGATTCCCATACCGGCCAGTCAAGCCAGCCCGGCCCGGTGGCGGCGTGACACTTAAGCTGCCCCGCCATGACCTGCCGGCGGAGGAGCGCCTACACGAACTTCGCGCAGGGCTGCTGACGCATCGGGTGGTGGAACGGCGCATACGGCACCTAACGCGCATGCGCCTCGCCGCGCGTGAATCGAGTGCCGCTCACCGCCGGTACATCGGCGCATGTCTCGCGACGGCCTTGGCGCTCGACCATCACTTGTCGGCCGGGGACCTCGATTTCTTCGCAACTATTTGGTGGGCACGCAAGCGCGCGCGGGTATGGGGCATGTCATTCCCGGTTCCGCCCGGCTCGCGCTATGGACGAGAGGGGATGCGTGCGCGCGGTGGTGTGGACGCCGGATCGGTCGCGTTGGGCGTAGAGGCCCTAGCCCGACGCCTCGACGGAAGTCACCCGGTTCCGGACGCCGAATTCATGGACCCGTCCAGGCCACGCGTTATTCGACGACGACTCCGCAAGCTCGCTCACGGACTGTAGTCGCTGCCCCCCGGCTGTCGCGACCGCTGGCGTCGGCCCTGACCGGAGAAGGTTGCGGTCGGACTCGCGCTTGAGGAGCTGGAGAAGCCCAAGGCGAAGGAGCGCAGCGGCACGAGAACGGACCTGCAACCTGGTGGTCCCGGGACCACCAGGTCTCCTGAAAGCGGCAAGACCCGCGACATCGTAGGTGACGCCGTCGGCATGACGGGCCGTACTTACGAGCGTGCCCTCGGAAACGCAATAGAGCCCCCTCCGCCATGAAGCGAAGAGGGCTCGTAGAACTGCTTGGGAGTGGGGCTACTTGGCGAGCAGGTCGAGCGCCTCCTGGTTGCGCTCGACAGCGCGCCGTAGGCGGTCCTGGAAGTCCTTGTCGGCGCGGCGCTCCTCGATCCGCTCGGTGATCGCTCCGCGGATGACCTCCGAGACCGACGTCTCCTCTGCCATTGCCAGGGCGTCGAGCGCCTTCGCCTGCTCATCTGGCAGGCGCAAGCTCATGGTCTTCATCGTGAGTGCCTTTCCTCAGGTCCGGGTTGCAGGACATCATCATGGCACACATCGACATACCCGTCAACCGGCTTGACTAGATGTCTTGCAGTCGTGATACCATGCTACCCTTGCTCGGGATAGAGGACTTCATGCTGGCTGCAGAAGCCGTGCTCGGAATCGACACCGACCGGCTCATCCTCGTCACCAAGATCCCGCTCGCCGAGTCGGCGCTCGCAGCCCCATACGCCAGCTTCAGTGGACACGCGTTCTACAAACACCCGCTCCAACAAGCAGCGGTTCTCGCATCGCGCATCATGCGCAACCACCCGCTACCCGACGGGAATAAGCGCGTCGCCCTCATCCTGATGACCCTCTACCTAGAGCAGCACGGACATCAGCTCACAGCCACACCGCAAGACATAGATCGCACATTCAGAGCCGTCGCGGCCAAGCAGATGACCGAGGACTACTTCCACATCTGGCTCCGATCGCGCACTGAGCCTTTCTCCTCGAACGAACCGTCGTAAGCCGGGCGGCGAACACGCACCGCCGATGCACAACTGGCGCAAATACTGGCGCGAACCTCGCCCTGAGACACGACAAGCCCGTAGACTCGGGGCCTAACTTAGTACCGCCAACGGGATTCGAACCCGTGTTACCGCCGTGAGAGGGCGGCGTCCTAGTCCCCTAGACGATGGCGGCCTGCCTAGTCGCCGTCGAGGCTAGCAAAGAGGGGCGCGGAACGACGGTGGCGGAGCACGAACGCAACCCGTTGTGGGCAATGCGCTTGGCGTTGGCGAATCGTGCGCCCCGTCCCAGCCTCGGTGCGATATCGTCGCGATTCTGACACGCGGATGTGGCGGAATTGGTAGACGCGCGGCGTTCAGGTCGCCGTGTCCGTAAGGACGTGGAGGTTCGAGTCCTCTCATCCGCATCATTTCGTCTTCGCTGGAACCCGGCGGTTCCGGTTGTGCCCGCTCCGCATCGATCGACCTTTTGGACCGTTGGTGTGGAATGCGGGTTCCCGACGGCGTAACTGCCTGCAAACCTCGAGGAGCATGCTGCAAGCAACGGCTCGAGCGGCAGGGAGCGCCGCGCGGCTGGCTACGCTTCAGCACCGTGAACACGAGAACGCTCATCGCGCTGGCCTGCGCACTTGTGGCAGGCGCAAGCCCCTGCGTTGCCTTCGCAGGCGCTTCCGGCGCGGCCAGCGGCACGAGCTCGCAGCGCGCTCCCGCGACCTCCACGCCTGTCAGCCCAGCAGACCAGGCAATGCCAACGACATCGACCACGACAACACCAACAGCCACGCCCCCGGCCGCGACGCCGCCCAGGCCGGCTGTGCGCACCCGTATCACGGCGTTGCCGCACAGCTCGATAGCCGACGGGACGGCGCCGTTGCGCGTGCGGCTCTCAGGGGTGCCGGCAGCGGCCTCGCCGGTGCCGATGTTGACCCCGGCGGTCGCGGGCAAGTGGACGACAGTCGGCGACTATGAGTCGTTCAAGCCCAAGTCGACGCTGGAGCCATGCTCCACATACACGCTGACGGTGTGGGCAGGGACCACGGCCACGGGAGACCTGCCATTGGGCGGCAAGCGCCGCCAGTACACCCTGAACGTGGCGTGCCCGGGACCACAGGCGCTACAGCAAGCTCTGTCCCGGCTGGACTACCTGCCCTATACGATCGACGCAGGTCACGGCAAGAACAGCGGTGGCAAAGCCGAGGCGCGCGCCCTCGCCGCCCGCTACGCCTTCAACCCACCGGTGGCCACGCTGGCCCCTAACGTGCCGCACGCTCCCGGTCTTCGCTACGGGTCGCTCGACCCGACGACGCGCGGGGCGGCGATGGTCTTCCAGGCCAACCACGGCCTCTCACCCACTGGCGTGCCCGACCGCTCTACGTGGGCGTCGTTGCTGGCCGCCGAGACACTCGGCCACGGCGACCCGCGGCCCTACACGTTCGTGACCGTGAGCGAGTCGATCCCCGAGACGCTCGAGGTGCACCGGGGCAGGCACGTCGTGCTCTCCACGCCGGCGAACACGGGCGTGGCTGGAGCCACAACCGAACAGGGTACGTTCCCGATCTATGCCCGCTACGTCTCGACCACGATGACCGGCACCAACCCCGATGGCACGAAATACAGCGATCCGGGCGTGCCATGGGTGAACTACTTCAACGGCGGCGACGCGGTCCACGGGTTCCCGCGACCTTCATATGGGAGCCCACAATCCAACGGATGCGTCGAGCTGCCGATCGGAACCGCGGCGCAGGTCTACCCGCTGCTGGCAATCGGCGATCTCGTCATCGTAAGCTAGCCGGTCAACCGCGCGGGACGATCGATCCCGGCGGGGGCTTGCCTTCGATCTCGCCTTCGCCGCGGTCGCGCCGGCACCGCGGCTCGACCGCGCCGCCCGGTGGACGCTCTCACAAGCTTTCAGGCGCTTAGCGTGACGCGTCCTTGCAAGGTGCCGTCCCGAAGGCGCCCACGG
>DATMPT010000147.1:0-3031 GCA_035567355.1 Solirubrobacteraceae bacterium | reverse complement strand
CGTCAACTTCATCAAGCGGATCGTGGCCGGCCCCGGCGACACGCTCTACATCAAGGAAGGCCACGCCTACCTCAACGGCAAACGCGAGAGCGACTCCTACATCAACCCGTGCGAAGGTGGCTCGGAGTGCAACTTCCCCAGGCCGATCAAGATTCCCGCCGGTCATTGGTTCATGATGGGGGACAATCGTGGCGAGTCGGACGACAGCAGATACTGGGGACCAGTCCCCACAAGCTGGATCATCGGGGGGGCTTTCGCAACCTACTGGCCTCCCGACCGCATCGGCCTCCTCTAGATCCCAGCGCGCCAGAGCCCAGAGCTCGTCCAGGGCGCCCTACTCAAAGCGCGTGGCGCGTCGCCGCGCCCGCCGCAAAAGCGGGCAGCGCCTGTTCGCCTTTGACCGCGCTCTCGGCGTCCGCCTGGTCGCGGGTGCCGACGAGGCTGGACGGGGTTCTCTGGCGGGGCCGCTCGTTGCCGCGGGGGTACTCTTCGACTACGAGCGCTTGACGACCCGCGAGCTGCGCGCGCTCGCGGCCCTCAACGACTCAAAGCAACACAAAGCAGAGGCCCGCGAGGAGCTCTACCCGCTCGTCTTGAGCACCGCCCTGCGCGTCACCGTCGTCTCGCGTTGCGTGCAAGGGATCGATTCGCGTGGCCTTCACAAGACGAACCTGGCGGCCTTGCGCGACGCCATCAGAGGCGTTACGAGCGGGATCCCAGGCGAGGTGATGTGCTTGACTGACGGCTTTGCCGTTCCGGAGTTCGAGCGACCCCACCGGCCGATCGTAGGGGGAGATGCCACGAGCGCCGCGATCGCCGCGGCGTCGATCGTAGCCAAGGTCACGCGCGACCGCTACATGCACCACGCGGATGACCTGCACCCGGGTTGGAGCTTTGCCGAGCACGTCGGCTACTCCACGCCGGTGCACCGCGAAGCGATCCGCCGCCAAGGCGTCTCGCCGCTGCACCGCATGTCCTTCCAGTCGCTGGCCTACCAGCAGCTGGCTCTCTGAGGGCCCGGCCAGGCATCTGCGCCGGTAGCGTCCGTCCAAGCGTGTTACGCGGGCAAATAGATCGGCTGCTGGCTCGACCTTCCTTAGGTCCCGCCGTGCTCATCCAGTCCCCACATCGGTCCTCACGCGGAGCATCACCAAGCCCCCTCGATATGGTCGAGGCGCAAGAGCTGGTCTGAGCCGTCGACGATCACGCCGATCGCGTCGAAGCGGATCGTGTGGGCTTTGGGGCGGGCGTGGGCGTTCTCGTATAGCCATGCACATGCCAGTCGCTTGAGGCGGGTGCGCTGGCTGAACTTCAGCCAAGCCAAGGGCTGATCTTCAGGGCAGAGACCCCGGCGCCGGTTGCTCGCGCGCCGGGTCTTGATCTCGGCGAAAACCAGGGTTCTATTGTCGAATGCGATCAGATCGATCTCGCCGTGACGGGTCCTGACGTTGCGTGCCACCACCACAAAGTCCAGGCGCCGGAAGTGGGCAATCGCGAGATCCTCCCCGAGGGCGCCCAGCACACGACGCCCGTCGTGCCGGGCGGGCATCCCGGGTGGAGGTGGACCCTCAGGGGACATACCCCCGAATCTAGGGAGAAAAATGTGACGTAAAAGACGCAAATGTGTCGATTTTCCGCCCCGGGTATGCCGTTCTCATCCGGGGTACGCCTCGGCTGGGGATATCCTGGCCTGCGCTCTACCGAGTCCAGCCTGTGAACGACACACCCGACAATCCCCGCGGCGCAGCGCTCGCCGCCACCACCGCCGAGGAGGATCGTCGCTTGGACCGCGCTCACCTCGGCATCGACGGCGTCAGCGGCTTCATGGGAATGCGCTGGGAGAGCGCCGATACCGTTCGCTTGGAGATACGCCCGGAGCTGATCAATGCGGCCGGCCTGCTCTCGGGCGTGGTCACATACGCGCTGGTCGACTACTGCATGGGTTCGACTCTGTGGCCACAAACCACCGATGAGGAGCACATCGCAACGCTAAACATCTCGATCAACTACATCCAGACCGCCACCGAAGGCGAGATCGTGTGCACCACCGAGCTCGATCGCCGCAACCGCACCAATGCCGTCCTGCGCAGCGAGGTACGCCACGAAGATGGGCGCCTGCTGGTTACAGCCATCGGCAGCTACGCCATCTTCCCGGCGCGCAAGCGCCCTCGTGAGTCCTGACCCGGGCCGTCTCGGCATGCCAGCGATAGCCCGGACCCCCCGCGTGCTGAGCATCGCCGGCTCTGACTCCGGCGGCGGGGCCGGCATCCAGGCTGACCTGAAGGCATTTGCCCGCTGCGGAGTCCACGGCACCAGCGCGATCACCGCGATCACCGCTCAAAACACGCTTGCCGTGAGCGTCGTGTATCCGATCCCCGCGCAGATCATCCTCGCTCAGGCTCGCGCGGTGCTGAACGACATCGGCGTCGACGCCGTCAAGGTCGGGATGCTCGCGACCGCCGAGATCGTCCACGCCGTAGCCCAGGCCCTCGAGGAGCTTCCCACCGGCACGCCGGTCGTCTTGGATCCGGTGATGGTGGCGGAGTCCGGTTCTCGGCTACTCGACCCCGACGCCCAGGCTGCGCTTGTCGCCGAGATCGTGCCCCGCGCGAGCGTCATCACCCCCAACATGCCCGAGGCCCTAGCCCTAGCGGGCCACGCGCCACACACGATGGCCGACAGAGATCCGGATGCAGCTGAGGCGACGCGAGCGGGGACGGCGGCCGGCAGCGCCAGGCGCGCGGGCCACCCGGCGGATCGGCCGGGTGCGGGTGAGCGCGAGGCGGACGAAGTGCGCGCCCATGCTCTCGCTCGCGCGGTGCTCGCGCTGGGAGCGGACATCGTGGTGCTCACAGGCGGCCACCGTGGAGAGGCCGTCGACCTGTTCCTGGACTCCGACGCGCCCGAGCGGATCGTGCGCATTCCCGGCGAGCGCCACCCCGGCGGCGCCGCCCATGGCTCCGGGTGTACGCACTCCTCTGTGCTTGCCGCGCAGCTCGCGCTGGGGCGCACCCCGCTTCAAGCCGCGCTC
>DATMPT010000146.1:0-8817 GCA_035567355.1 Solirubrobacteraceae bacterium | reverse complement strand
AGGAGCCCATCGCGAACTCGTCCTGGTTGGTCTTGGCAAGGAGGGGGGCACCGGCGGCCTGGAGGCGCTCGACTACGGTGGCGGTGTAGGGAGGCAGGTAGCCCCCGAGGATGCGCGAGCCCGACTGCGAGGGGACGCCCTCGGTGCAGAACAGGTCCTTGACCGCGAGCGGCACGCCGCCAAGTGGGGTACCGCCAGGTATAGCGCAGGGCCGAGCAGACGAAGCGTCGCCGGGGGAAGCGTGCGCGGAAGGCGGCGAGGAGCGCGACTCGGTGGGGATCCAGGTGAAGCAGTTGAGCTTGTCCTCGCGCGCGCGCGCGAGGTAGGCCGTAAAGAGCTCATCGGCCCCGAGGTCCCCGGCGGCGATCGCCCGCGCGGCCGCGGCGGCGCTGAGATCGAGCAGACCGGTCGCGCTCATGCTTGCTTGCGAGTGACCGTGGGGAGTGCCAGCCAAATAAGGATTGAGCTCACGCTAGGCCTGTGGAGAGGGGACGAGGAAGCCCTCGCCGCTTACGGCGGGGGCCTGCGCGAGGACAACCTCGCGCGGCAGGCACTGACAGGGCTCGTCAGCGCGCAGCTGGCCGGTGAGCTCGGCGACATGGGTGGTCGGGGGGACGTCCCGGAGGTCCAGCTCGCCGATCCGGGCAACGTGGTCGAGCACAGCAGAGAGCTCGCGCGCCATTGGCTCGATCTCCTCGTAGCTCAGCTGAAGGCGCGCCAGGCGCGCGACATGGAGCACTTCGTCGCGATCGATCATCGCGGCGCATTCTAGGGCGCGCCGGCTGAGCGGACGGCGCGGCCGCGCCGACCATCGAGCTGGGCCGGGTGGCTCAGGCCGGCGGCTCGCGCGGCTCGGGATTGGCCGAGGGGTAGAGCCCGGTGCGTTCGTCGCGCATCGACTGCCACGATCCGGCGAGGATCAGAAGAGCACCCACGAAGGCCACCCAGGCGCCGGCGCACAGCGAGAATGAGCGATCGGGACGCTCGAGCAGTCGCACGATGGCAGCGATTACGCCGATGAACCCGAACAGGGTGCTCCACACGGCGGCCGCTACGGGCAAGGCAGTGGAGCGCTCGGCGACGGTCGCGACCACGAGCACCAGGCCAACCAGAGCGGCGAGCATCAACAGAATGACCGCAAGTCCAAACGTGGCCCACGCCGAAAGCTTGCCGCCGGCGTTCTCATACCAAGGCAAGGTGAGCGCAACGACGATGCCCACGACCCCCAGGAGCACCCCCAGCTCACCCAAGCGCAGGCGCCTGAGCCTCATGCTCGCCTCCGCTCACCTTGTCTGCTCATCCTCGTCCCTGTAGTCCGCTCATCCTTGTCCCTTGTAATCGGGGGGTGGCCGACAAGCCGCCCTGCATGCGAGCGGCCTGGAGGGTATTGCGCAAGAGCATGGCGATCGTCATCGGACCTACACCGCCGGGCACGGGCGTGATCGCGGCGGCGAGCTCGGAGACCGCGGCGAAATCGACGTCCCCCACCAAGCCGCTCGTGGTGCCCGCCTCCTTCGGGGAGAGCCGGTTCATGCCGACGTCGATCACGATCGCACCGGGCTTGACGAAATCGCGCTCGATCAGTCGGGGATGGCCTACCGCGGCGATCAGGATGTCCGCGCGAGAGCACACCTCGCGCAGGTCACGGGTGCGCGAGTGGCAGACGGTGACGGTGGCGTTGGCCTCGAGGAGGAGCTGGGCCATGGGCTTGCCGAACAGGTTGGAGCGCCCCACCACGACCGCCTCGGCGCCTTCTATCCAGGCCAAGCCGTCGCCCACCTCGTCGCCTGAACCGCCCTCCACGCCACCGCCATCCACGCTCGCCAGCAATTCGAGCACGCCAGAGGGCGTGCACGGGCGCAGGCCCGGCTGGCCCTGGGAGAGCAAACCCGCATTGACGGGAGTGAGTCCGTCGACGTCCTTGCGTGGATCGATCATGCCCGTGAGGCTCGTACCCTGCAGGTGGGTGGGCAAGGGCAGTTGCAACAAGATGCCGCTGACCTGGGGATCCTCGTTCAAGGCATGCAAGCGCCCTGCGACCTGCTCGTGGGTGGCGCTGGAGGGCAGGCGCTCGTCGTAGGGAGTCATGCCCACCTCGGAGCAAGCGCGCTGCTTGCCGCCGACATAGACCGCCGAGGCGGGATCGTCGCCGACAAGCACGGTGGCGAGTCCGGGCGCGCGGCCGCCGTCCTCGACCAAGGTGGCTACGTCCCTGGCTACTTGGGCGCGCACACGCGCGGCGATCTCCTTGCCGTCGATGATCGTGGCTGGCACGGAGGGGATCCTATTGACCGGCCTACACCCGACGACTAACAGGCGCGTAGTCGGCCATCAGCTTGCGCTCCGATCCGTCCCCGGCAAAGCGCACGACGATGATCCCACCAGGCTCGACGCCTGTGACGACGCCGTCGCCGAAGGCCGCATGGATCACGTCCTCGCCGAGCCGAAAGGCGGTGGCTGTCGTTTGCGCGCCGGGGGGGCCGGCGCGCCCGCGCGCGCGTGCGTGGGGCGCGCCATTTCCAGAACCACTCCACAGCCCCCCGCCCCCGCGATCCCCGCCGCTCGTGCCCAGGCCGTCGCCGAAGCCGCCGAGGCCCACCCGCGCGCCGCCCGGGCGCGGCGCGGGCAGGTCCTCGCGCTCTGTCAACTCGGAGGGGATCTCGTCGAGAAAGCGGCTCGAGATGCCATACGTGGGCGCTCCGAAGACGGCACGACGGCGCGCATAGGTGAGATAGAGCTCGCGCATGGCCCTCGTGACGGCCACGTAGAAGAGGCGGCGCTCCTCCTCCACCCCGCCTTCGTCGAGCGCGCGCTGGTGGGGAAATACGCCGTCCTCACAGCCCGCGACGAACACGATCGGATACTCCAAGCCCTTGGCGTTGTGGAGCGTCATCAAGGTGATCAAGCCCTCGTCGTCGCGGCGCGAGTCACCGTCGGCCTTGAGCGCAAGCTCTTGCAGGAACAGCTCCAAAGTGTCGCCGTCGGCGGATGTGTTGGCGTCGAACTCGTGCGCGACCTCGACCAGCTGTTGCAGGTTTTCGATGCGCCCTTGGGACTCGAACGCCTTCTCCCCCCTCCCCACGGCCTCGGCTTCGAGCGCCTCGACATAGCCGGTGCGCGCCAGGACCGCGTCCATGAGATCGCCCACGGGGACGCCATCGCGGGCTAGCGCCGCCAGGTCCTCCATCGTGGCCATGAAGCGCGAGAGCGCCTTGATCGCGGCGGCGCCGAGACCCGGGATGCGATCGGCCGCGGCGGCGACCTCCCACACGGACTGGCCGATCGTGGCCGAATGAGCCACGATCCTCGACAGCGAGGTCTGGCCCAGCCCCCTTCGAGGGGAGTTGGCCACGCGCTGGAAGCTGACCACGTCGAACGGGTTGGCGATCCACCCCAGGTAGGCGATCGCATCCTTGATCTCCGCGCGCTCGTAGAACTTGGTGCCGCCGATCACCTGGTAGGCGAGCTCGCGCCGCACGAGCGTGTCCTCGATCACGCGGGACATGGCGTTGGTGCGGTAGAAGACCGCGATCTCCGCGCGCGAGGGATGGGCGGGATCCTCGTCGAGGAGCCGCTCTATCTCGCCCACGACGAAGCGCGCCTCGGCGTGCTCGTCCTCCAGGCCGTGCACCCTGATCGGGCTGCCCTGCCCCTTCTCGCTCCACAAGCGCTTGGCGATACCCCCGCGGTTGTTGGCGATCACCGCGTTGGCGGCCGAGAGGATCGTCTGCGTGGAGCGGTAGTTCTGCTCCAGCTTGACCACCCTCGCGTCGGGGAAGTCGTCGGTGAAGTCCAATATATTGGACACGTCGGCTCCACGGAAGCTGTATATCGACTGGCTGTCGTCCCCCACTACCGCCAGGTTGCGGTGGCCGGGGATGTTCACGCGCTCGCCCCTCGTGGGCTTGGCACGACCACCTCCGACCAACAACTGCAAGAGCCTGTATTGAGCGTGGTTGGTGTCCTGGTACTCGTCCACCAAGACGTGCTTGAAGGCTTGGGCGTAGCGCATGCGTACCTCCTCGAACAGCTCCAGGAGGTTGACGGTGCGGAACAGAAGGTCGTCGAAGTCCATTGCGTTCATGCGCATGAGCTCGCCCTCGTACACGCCGTATACCTCGGCAACGACCTCCTCGAACTGCGAGCCGGCCGCCTGGCTGTAGTCGGAAGCCGCGAGCAACCTGTTCTTGGCCGCTGAGATCTGACTGTGGACAGCAGCGGGCGCGAAGCGCTTGGGGTCGACCCCGGCCTCTTCGATGCAGCGCTTGACCATGCGCCGCGTGTCGGCCTGGTCGTAGATCGTGAAGCGCGAGGTGTACCCCAGGCGCTCCCCCTGGGCCCTCAGGATACGCGCGCAGGCGGCATGAAAGGTCATCAGCCACATGCCCCTCGTGTGGGCGCCGAGGAGACGCTCGACTCGTCCCCTCATCTCCTGGGCCGCCTTGTTCGTGAACGTGATCGCGAGGATCTCGCTCGGGTGGGCCTGGCCCGTGAAGATCAGGAAGGCGATGCGATGAGTCAAGACGCGCGTCTTGCCCGAGCCCGCGCCCGCGAGGATCAGGAGCGGGCCCTCACCATGTGTGACCGCCTCACGCTGGGGCTCGTTGAGGCCCTCCAGCAAGGCCCGCACACGCTCAGGGTGCTCCTCCGGTGGCGCTTGCGAGGGGTCGGAGTGGCCAGGCGGTGACTGCGAGGATGCGGAGATCTCTTGAGGCGGCGGTCCCAAGGACTCGCAATCGTCGTCGTTCGGTGGTGCCTGCGCGGCTACTGAGCGGTCGTTCTCGGCCATCCGTTGGAGCATAGAAGCGGGGTCGGCCCTAACGTTCGCCGCGTGTCCGCTCCCCGCGCGTCCTTGACAGACGAAGTCCGCGCCTCGTGCGCGCAGATCGCGGCGGGCGCCCGCTCGGTGCGGATCGACCTCGACGCCGCCGCCGAGGTACAGCCGGCCGGGCCTCCCCCACTGGACCCCGAGCGCCACTACCTGGAGGGCGAGGCAGCCGACGTGGCCGACTACATGCTCGCGCTCGACGCGATCAACTTCGGCTCGGGCTGGTTTCCGACGTTGCGCAAGCGCAGCGCCGAAGGCAAGCCGGTGAGTGGCTACTTCACCGTGTCATGGGCTTTGGCCGACCACGTGCGCACGCATGGCCCTCCCACCGCCGCATGGATGTCGGGCGTGAGCACGAACGAGATCGCCCAGATTCTCGACCAAGACCCATCCAACGAGCTGATGAGTCTGTACGCGCAGGCGTTGCGCTCACTCGGGCGCTTCCTGGCGGATGGACCGAGCCGAACGGCCAAACCGGCCCGGCAGGCAAAACCGGGCGGGGGCGCCCGGCGCGGCCGGCCAGCCCGGCGGGCGCTTGACCTCGTAGCCGAATCCGAGGGCTCGGCCGAGCGCCTGGCCGAGACGCTGGCACGCGGGATGGCCATGTTCGACGACCGTGGCTTCTACAAGCGCGCCCAGATCGTGCCCAACGACCTCGCGCTCGCCGGCGTCGCGGAGTTTCACGACCTGGATCGCCTCACCATCTTCGCCGACAACCTCGTTCCCCACGTTTTGCGCTGCGACGGGGTGCTCGTGTACGACAAGGCACTCGCGATGCGTATCGACGGTGGCGAGCAGCTCCCCCTGGGAGGAGCCGAGCGCGAGATCCGGGCTTGCGCGCTACACGCATGCGAGCTGATATCGGCGCGCACGGGCGTGCCCGCACGCGCGGTCGATACGTGGCTGTGGACGAAGGGTCAAGCACCCGAGTACAAGGCACGCCCGCGCCACCGTTGCCGGACGGTCTTCTACTGAACCCGCGCCGGGACCTCGCGTGACGGCCACCGTCGAACGGCTTCAGCCGGGTGCGAGGAGATCAGCCCCCAGCCGGGCTCGGCCCCTTGACGGTGCGCAGCGGACGCACCTCCGCCTCTGGCCGAGCCTCCTCCCCCGACAGCTCGGCCACAGCCCGCTCGAGCGCTCCGATGCGACTGGCGAGACCTTGAATCGCCTCGGCGATCGGGTCGGGCAGGTGGATCCAGTCGGCGTCGGGCCCCTCCGGGCGGCGGCCTTCCACACGGACAGGGTGCCCGGGGTTGCCGACGACGGTGGAGTTCGGGGGCACGTCGGTTATGACCACGCTGTTGGCCCCGATCTTCGCCCCGTGGCCGATCGTGATCGGCCCTAGCAGCTTGGCGCCGGAGCCGATTGTGACGTTGTCCTGCACCGTGGGATGGCGCTTGCCGGTCACGAATCCGGTCCCGCCCAAGGTGACGCCTTGATAGAGCGTTACGTCGTCGCCGATCTCGGCCGTCTCGCCGATCACCACGCCCGAGCCGTGGTCGATGAACAGGCCTTTGCCGATGGTGGCGGCGGGGTGGATCTCGATGCCGGTGAGAGCCCTGGATAGGAGTGCGATCGCGCGCGGCGCCAAGGGCACCTCCGCGGCGTGCAGGGCGTGGGCCACGCGATGGGCCAGCAAGGCTTGGATACCCGGCCAGGTCGCCACGATCTCCAGAGGGGCGACCCCGCATGCGGCCGGATCGCGGTCACGGGCGGCGGCTAGGTCCCTGCGAAGCTCTTTGGCGACTCGTGCGATGGTGCCGATGCCGAGCATGGAGAAAGCGTAGCGCCCTCAGGACGGCGCGAAGAAAGCCTGCGAGACGTAGCGCTCGCCCGAGTCGGGCATGATCGTGACGATCCGCTTGCCCTTGGACTCGGGCCGGGCCGCCACCTGCAGGCTCGCCCAGAGGACCGCTCCGCAGGAGATTCCGGCGAGCAGGCCTTCGCGTCGAGCACAAGCCCAGGCCGTTTGGATCGCGTCGTCGTCGGATACGGGCATCACCTCGTCGATCAACTCGCGCTCGAGGACCGCCGGGATGAACCCCGCACCGATTCCCTGAATCCGATGCGGTCCGGGCCGCTCACCTGAGAGGACCGCCGAGCCCCGCGGCTCGACCGCCACGATTCGCACATCGGGCTTGCGCTCTCTCAGGTATTCGCCCACCCCGGTGATCGTGCCACCTGTGCCCACACCAGCGACGAGCACATCGACCGGACCGTCGAGCGCGCGCTCGATCTCAGGGCCTGTGGTGAGGCGATGGGTGCGCGGGTTGGCGGGATTTGAGAACTGGTCGGGCAGGAACACGTCGGGGTCGCGTGCCATCGCCTGGGCCGCCTGCACGGCCTCTCCCATCCCCCCCATCGACTCGGTGATCTGGACCCGGGCGCCATATAGCTTCAGGAGGATCTCGCGCTCGCGACTCATCCCCTGAGGCAAGGTCAGGACTAGGTCATAGCCCTTGGCGGCGCACACGAACGCAAGCGCGATACCGGTGTTGCCGGAGGTAGCCTCCACGATCGTGCTCCTCCCCGGCTCGATCCTCCCTTCCGCCTCTGCCGCCTCGATCATGGCGACACCGATCCGGTCCTTGACGCTCCCGCCCGGGTTGAACGCCTCGAGCTTGGCGTACAGCTCGACGCCCCTGTCCTGCGCCGGTGTGCCCTCGAGCATGCGCTCCATGCGCACCAGAGGCGTGTTCCCAACGAGTCCGGCAATGTTGATCGGGATTGACCCCATATCCCTGACGACAATAATGGGCCAGTCCTGGTGATGAGGCGCGGGCATGACTGGCGGCTGCTCGCGCGCGCGGGTCGGCGCCTTTCAGATGTGGTACATACTTGCGCCCGACTCCTTGGCTTCGCGCTCGACCACATCGGCGATCGTCGTCTGCTCCAGGATGTCGCGGGCTGCCTTGGATGCCTCGCCAAACACCCCCTCGGCGTCGCGACCGAATGGGCCGTCGAGCAGCTCGACGACCTCGAGCACCGTCACCTGGGAGGGATCGCGCGCGAAGCGGTAGCCGCCCTTTACCCCCCGCTGAGAGCTGACCACGCCCGCGCGGCGCAGGACGGCGAAGAGCTGCTCCAGGAACTGAACCGGCATCTCGCGCCGGCGTGCCAGCTCGCCGATCGGGACGGGAGCGGCGCCGCTCGAGCGCCCGAGCTCGGCGAGCGCCGCAATCGCATACGGGGACTTGCTGGTGATCGAGATCATCGCGGCATCACACAACCGATGCTATGCGACCACGCGATTGAGACGGTCGCTGGTCAAGCGGATCAAGGACGCAGGGAGCGAAGTGTGCAAACGCACACGAGCGACCGAGGACGCCGACCGATCGCTGACCAAGATGCGCTCACCGATCGGCCAGCGCCGGGCAGTGGCAGTCTCAGAGCCAACCGCGCTCTGTGGCGATCAAGACCGCCTGCGCGCGATCGACCGCGCCGAGCTTGCCATAGATGTTGTGCAAGTGCGTGCGTACCGTGCTGGTGGAGAGCGTGAGCTCGTGGGCGATCTGCTTGTAGACCTTGCCTTCGGCCAGGCGCTGCAAGACACCGAGCTCGCGTCCTGAAAGTGGGCAGGGGTCAACCATGCGCTGGCGTTGGCCGCGGGAGGTGGGCAACTCATACATCACACGCCGCAGCTCCTCCGGGCCCAGTCCGAGCGCGCGGGCGCAGGAGAGCAACTCCCCGGGCGCGACCGGCGTCCCGTGGGCGTAATGGGCGAGCATGTCGGCCAAGCGCACAAACGCCGCCTCACCGCTGGCATCGTGGTTGTGGTGGCGCTCGATTACGGTGGCGATCACCGGGGGCAAGCCCCAGCGGCGCGCCAGGACGCCGCCCACGAGCGCATGGTCCACACCGAGCTCGCGCCGTTCGTTGTGGATGCGCTTCTCGGGCGTCTGGCCCTCCCTCTTGACCTGGGCGATGTAGCCGGGATAGGCGTGCATGAGCACGAGCTTGCCGACGTCGTGCAGGATGCTTGTCAC
>DATMPT010000145.1:0-6571 GCA_035567355.1 Solirubrobacteraceae bacterium | reverse complement strand
GCTCGACGGTGGCCGCGGGGCGAGGCGGTCGCAATCCGCCGGCGCACTGATCCTCACGCCTGCCTCACTGGTCGGCCACCTGTCGAGTCAATCATTGGCGGAGGGCGGGAGCATCGAACTCCATCCGGAGCGAACCGGACTCGTGGGTATCAGCCGTCTGCGGTCCCAGACCATTTCACCCTCCGTTACCGACAATTGTACTCATGAGTTGGGATGGAACCTAGTACAGCCTGCATAGGTTGTGGGACGACGCCGAGCGCCTCAGCATCGATAGGCCCGTTCTTGGCCACCATGTTGGCCTCCAGCAGCTCGGCCTCATCCCATGTGATCGGTGCGCTTGTGCCTATCGCTCGCTCCAGCAGCCGCAGCGTGCGCGAAACGATCGGCGTGGGCATTGGCAGTAGAGGATGTTCGCGATCTAGTGAGTGGAGAACGGCGTTGACGACTTCGTTGTAGGTCATCGTCTGCGGTCCGGCCAGCTCGTAGCGCGTGTGGGTCGGCCCGTTGGCGTTCCCATTCTCGCCCAGCGCCGCCACCACGCAGCCGGCCACGTCCTCCGCCCAGATCGGCTGGCAGACCGCGCGACCGCGCCCCGAGATCGGCACGACTGGCAGCAAAGATAGGCGCTCGATCAAAGTCAGCCAACGATCCCCGGGCGCGTATACAAGCGAAGGGGCGATCACGGCCGTACGCATGTCCGACTCTCTCACGGCCTGCTCGGCGAGCGCCTTGGCGCGGAACAGGCGGGCGCGGTGATGGGTTGAGGCGCCGAGCGTCGAGAAGAACACGAAGCGCTCCACGCCGGCGCGCTGGGCCGCCTCGACCATTCGCCACGTGGCGATCGCCGCCAGCTCCTCGATCGAGCCGCGCGGCTGGTCGCGTGTGGAGGCGGCCAGGTGGACGACGGTGTCCACGCCCCGCATCGCGTTGCGGAAAGAGGGGGGGTCGGTGAGGTCGCCGAGCGCGATCTGCACCCTTACGCGCTGCGGACCGAGGCGCCTGGGGTCGCGCACGAGGCAGCGCACGGCCTGGCCTTCGGCGAGCAGGCGGGGCAGGAGCGCGGAGCCGACGAGACCGGTCGCGCCGGTGAGCAGGAGCATCGCCCAAAGCTAGCGGAGTACGCCGGCTCAAGCTCGCGCTGCGGCTTGGAGGCTTGGGCGGCTAATGTGGGGCTCGTGGCCACGAGCCAGCCCTGTTGTGGATGGCCGATGCAGCCTCGCTACTATTCGTCGTCCCGCAACTAGTGGCCCCCAAACGATCGAGAAGGAAGCGAATGGCCTACGTAATCGCTGAGCCGTGCATTGGCACGAAGGACAATTCCTGCGTCGAGGTGTGCCCCGTGGATTGCATCCACCCGACGCCCGACGAGTCCGGCTATGACGCGGCCGAGATGCTCTACATCGACCCCGAGGAGTGCATCGACTGCGATGCATGTGTCGAGGCCTGTCCGGTGGATGCGTGCTTCGCCGAGGACCAGCTCCCCGACGAGTGGCAGAAGTACTCGCAGATCAACGCCGAGTACTTCGCCAATACAAAGTAGTCTAGCCCGACCTATCGGACCGCGAGCGGCCCGACCGATGTTTGGGGGGTGGAGCCGCTTAGGCCATGGGCAGCGACATGCCGGCCGGCTTTGGGCTGGCCGGTGGGGATGGTGTTTGCGCCCCCCCGCTTGGCGCGACCTCCACGAGCGGCAGGGTCGGCAACTCCAGCGGCGCCATCGCGATCAGGCCGCGTGCGGCCTGGCGGATTGCCTGGGAGGCCGGGTCGTCGGGGTCCTCGATCACGAGCGGTGTGCCGCTGTCGGCGTGGGCACGCAGGGGCATCGTGAGCGGGACCCTGCCGAGCAGGGGCACATCCAGCTCGTCGGCCAGGTCCTTGCCGCCGCCCTCGCCGAAGATCGCGTAGCGCTCGCCGGAGGGGGTCGTGAAGCCGGACATGTTCTCGATCACCCCGCAGATCTCTAGTGACACCTTGTTGGCCATCTCGGCCGAGCGGCGCGCCACCTTCTGCGCCGTGGCCTGCGGGGTCGTGACGATCACGAACTGGGCCTGGGGCAGCATCTGGGCGAGCGTCATCGAAACGTCACCGGTGCCGGGGGGCAGGTCGATCAAGAGGTAGTCGAGCACACCCCATTCGACATCCTGCAGGAACTGGCCCAAGGCCTTGTGCAGCATCGGCCCGCGCCACACCACCGCCGCGTCCTCCTCCAGGAAGAAGCCGATCGACATGACCTTCACGCCGTGGGACTCCAAGGGCACGATCTTGCGCTGCGCGGACACCGGCGGGCGCGTGGCGCCGAGGCCGTACATGCGCGGGATCGAATAGCCCCACACGTCCGCGTCGAGGATGCCCACCTTCTTGCCGCCGGCTCTCAGCGCCGCGGCGAGGTTGGCTGTCAGCGTGGACTTGCCCACGCCGCCCTTGCCCGAGCCGATGCACAGCACGTTCGATACCTGCGCCAGCGCCCCCGCCGGCAGGCTGGCGCGGCCGAGCTTCTGCTGGAGGGCGCTCTTCTCCGAGTCACTGAGAACGTCGAAGTACACGTTCACATGGCTAACGCCCTCCAAGGCGCCCACCGCCTCGGCGACGGAAGTCTGGAAGTGGCCCTTGATCGGGCAGCCCGCGGTCGTCAGCGATACCGTCACGTCGACCACGCCGTTGGCTGAGATGTCGATCTGCCGCACCATCTCCAGCTCGACGATCGAGCGGCGCAGCTCGGGATCGATGACGGCCTGGAGGGCCTCGAGGACTTGTTCGCGGTTCATGTCTGCTGGCATTCTGCCAAACCTCCGTCACGGGTCCGGTGGGAAGCGGTGGGGAGGCAGGGCACGGGCGTAGGAAGAGCGCTGAAGGCGGTGGTGATGCGCTCGCTGGCCAAGGACCAAGAAAATGCCGCCGGGCGGTAGGGGGACCGCCCGGCGGCGAGGGAGGAGAGGGTGCTTCTACTACCGGCGGGATATGTGCCGGCAGACCCTCCCGTTACCAGCCTCTCCGGCCTGGAACGGGGGAAGCTCTTCCCGATCCCCAGCGTGCGTAGGCACGCGCTGGGTGGACGGGTCTTGGCTCAGACGAGATTCAGGATGCGCTCCTGGACTCGGTTTGCCAGCTCTTCGCCGTCGCGCCGGCGCTGGTTGACCTCACGCTCGACGCGTCCACGGGTCTGGCGCACCTCGCGTTCTACCCGCACCCGTGTCTTGCGCACCTCGCGCTCGAGCCGGTTGCGGGCGGTGTTGCCGCGCCGCTCGAACTTGCGCAGCTGCGCGTTCGCCTTCGAGGGAGTGCCGAAGGTCTCGATCGTGTCGTTCACGCGGGCGAGCACCTGGTCGCGCGCGATCAAGGCGGCGCCGACGGGGATCAGGACCGCGCGCTCGGCGTAGGCGCTCACGGTGCCGTTCTTGACGGCCTGGGTGGACCGCTTGGCCGATGCGCTTGTGCGCGGCGCCGTCGTGCGCCTGGCGGACCTGGCGGTTGTCTTGGCCTGCGCGCCGCGCTTGGTCGAGCGGGGCGTCCTGGCCTTGCTTGCGGGGGTGTCTTGGGCTGTTGCCATCTGGAGGGGGTCTCCTATTTACGGGGGTACACTTGTTCTGGTCGGTGTGAGCTTAGCACCGAACACATGTTCCTAACCCGCTCTCAAGAGATGGTTACAGGCCAATCTCAAGAACGGGTGAACACGCTGTAAAGAACTTCTATGGATCACTGCCTGGGACCAACTACCCTCTTTGAAACCAACTACCCCGCTTTGCCAGGAACAAGCGTTCGTGTGATGTAGCACAGGGATTTGCGGCCGGCGGGGCCGGCCAGGGCCGCTGATGCCGAAGACCACAAGCACGCCGGCTGCGCCCGCCGCTCCACCTGCCGGCGGCAGGCTCCGCTAGACCTCGATGGCGGGGCGCGTGCGGGTGAGCCAGGAGCCCGGATCTTCGAGCTCCGCCATGCTCGGCAGCGTCTCGGCCGACCTCCACACCACCGCCAGGGCACCGGGCCCGGCCTGGGCGACGACCGCGTCGCAGAACTCGCGCCCGAGCTCGTACTGGCGCATCTTCATCTCCAGCCCAAGCAGCTTCTCGAGGATGCGCCAAGGCCAGCCGCGCTCGCGCCGGCGGCGGTTCATCGCCGTGCGCATGCGCTCGAGCGCCGGCAGCTCCTGCGCGCCGACGGCGTCCATCACGTGCTCGGCGTGCCCCTCGATCAGGGACATGGCGGCTTGCATCTGCTCCACGAGTGCCCAGCGACCCTCGCCCAGGCCCAGGCGCAAAAGTTCTCCACTGCGCAGGCGCACTGCGAGCGTGTGCAGATCCGAGGCGTCGGGGATGCGAAACGAACGAACCATCCCTCCCCCCAATCCGACCTGCATCCCTGCGACCAGCTCGCCCAGCATCCCGCCGAGGTGCGCGCGTAGCCAGGGCGCACCGCCGAACTGCACCGCGTGGGTGACCTCGTGGATCGCCACCCACGCACTGAATTCCTCGCGGTCCAATTCCAGCTTTTGTGCCGCCTGTGCCAGGTTCGGCGCAAGCAACAGCAGGCGCGGCTGCCGTTCGGCGCCGAGCAGGGCGATGTCGTACTGGCCGAGCACCCGCTGTGAGAGCATCCCCGTGACCGCGCCCACCTGCGCGCCCAGCAACAGCTGCGTGATCGAGCGCATGGCCGGCCCCAGCGGGCCCGAGCTCTTGCCCACGCGCTCGGTCAGCGGGTCGAGCAGCGGACGCATCGTCGCGATGTTGGCTTCGATCCAGCGCTTTCGATCGACGGACTCGATCGGGGGTAGCGGCTCGCTGGGGGCCAGGCCGCTGTAGGCGCCCACGCGCTCGGCCCACCCTTCGGCGAGCTCTTGCACCCCATTTGTGCCCGGGCCAAGGTAGGGCGCTCCCCCGGCGAGCATCTCGCCGACCCGCTGCGCCACGTTCCAGTCGATGCCTTCCATTGCAAGAGCGTACGCTCATCGGCCAGACCTCCCGTCAATTGTTTTTGGATCGTTGTTCGTACGTACCGGTGCTCGGACGGCTTGCTCGACCGACCGCTCGTATCCTTGGGTCGTGGCCGTCTTCAGAATCGCGTTTGCCGCGCCGGCCGAGTACCCCGGCGGCCCAGAGGGGGCGGGCGCGTTCTTCGAGCGGTCGGCCGCGCGCGATGTGCTCGCTTGGCTGAGGCTCCTGAGCGACCCGCGTGACTCGGCCGCCGTGGTGCGGGCTTTGGGGCGCCCCCCGATCGAGCTGCGCCAAGTGGATATCGCGCGCCTCGTGCAGGTCGCACGCAAGGCCAAGCTCGACATGATCGCCGCGCTCGGGCCGGCGGTCGAGTCGCCGCAGATGCCCCCCGAGGCGCGCGAGCGGATCCAGCAGTTCCGCGCCCTGCACCGCGAAGCCTCGGTCGCGTTCGAGGCCCTGCGCCCGCGCCTGGAGGGCAGCCCGCGCGAGCTGGCGGCCGAATTGACGGCCGCCTCGGAGGCGAGGCTGCTCGGCGGCGAGGCGATCTGCGAGACCAGGGCGCAGACCTTGGAGGAGACGGTGAACTTGATGCGCGAGGAGGTGCTCGGGGGGGCGGTCCGCATCGCGGGCCGCCTGGGCGAGCTGCGCCTGGACACCGACCTGGACATCTCCCACGGCGTGGTGCGCTACCTGGAGCTGGTCAAGCTGGCCGCCCTGAAGGAGCGCCCCGCCGGCCAGGGCGTGAGGGAGGCCTTGGACGACATCAACCAGCGCCTCCTGGCGGCGTGCACGCCCCTGCAGCGCGAGATCTTCCAGACCTCGACTTTGGACGAGACCCTGCTGGCGGAGGAGCGGGGCGAGCCCGCGGAGGGGCAGGACACGCCGCGCCCGGCGATCGCCAACCCGGTCCAGAGCGCGTTCGCGCGCCGCGAGGAACCATCTTTGCAGGCGTTCCTGCCCCGGCGCGGCGAGGGCTTGGTGCTGTCGGCTTCGGACATCGACACCTACAGGGCCTGTCCCCTGCGCTACAAGTTCGCGCGGGTCCTGAAGATCCCCTCCGAGCAGACCTTGCACCAGCGCTTCGGGATCGCCGTGCACCAGGTCTTGGAGCGCTACCACGCCGCCGATCGGCAATCGACGGGATCGCCGATCGGCCAGCACACCACGGTCGGGCAGATGATGGAGCTGTTCGAGGCCTGCTGGCGCCGCGGCGGCTTCGGCGAGAGCGAGCAGGAGCGCGCGCTGCACGGGAAGGCGCGCGCGGCCCTGGTGCTCTACCACAAGCACCTGGAGGCCCACGAGGCCGAGCCGGTCTGGTTCGAGCGCGGCTTCTCCTTCAAGCTCGGCCCCCACCACCTGCGCGGGCGCGTCGATCGCGTCGACAAGCTGCCCGACGGCAACTACGAGATGATCGACTACAAGACCGGGCGCCCGCGCACCGCGGAGCAGCTGCGCGACGACGTGCAGCTGTCTCTGTATGCGGTGGGGGCGAGGGAGTCGTGGCAGGTGCAGGCCGAGTGCTTGTCCTACTACTACGTGCTCGACGACCTCAAGGTGCCGGTGCCCTCCGCCGAGATGGACGCCGACTGGATCACGCGCGTCGTCGAGGAGGTCGGCGAGGCGATCATGGCCCAGCGCTTCGA
>DATMPT010000144.1:0-2518 GCA_035567355.1 Solirubrobacteraceae bacterium | reverse complement strand
CGCGTCTCGCGGGCGATCTCGCCGAGGGCCTTGGCGTCGGCGTCGAACACGGTCGCCACCACGAGCGCTCCCCCCGTTCGCCCCCCGGAGGCGACGGCGACGGCAACCCCCACGTTCACCCGGGCGTGCAACTCGAAGCGTCCGTCGCGGTAGCTGCTGTTCGCGCGCGGGTGCTCGCGCAGGGCCAGCGCGCATGCCTTGACGATCATGTCGTTGTATGTGGGCGCGTCGGCGTGGGAGAGCCGCTTGAGCTCGGCGCGCAGCTCCACGCAACGCTCCATATCGATGTCAGCGGTCAGCGTGAAGTCGGGAATCGTCGCCTTGGACTCGGCCATCCGCCGTGCGATCGTGCGCTGCGTGCGCGAGAGCTCCGCCACGGTCGTCTCGCCCTTGGCGCTTGCGATCTCCTCGACCGGCGGAGCTGGAGATGGCGCGCCCTCTGGCCCCTCAGGAGGTGGCGCACCGTCTGGCCCCCCAAGAGGCCCGCCGCTCGCCGGGCTGCCGGTCGAAGCTGCCGGCGCGGCGGGCACCGAGGCCGATGTCTCCACGTCGGCCTTGACGATGCGTCCTCCGGGACCCGACCCGGTGAGTCCGGTGAGATCTATACCCCGCTCGCGCGCGATTCGCCGCGCCAATGGCGATGCCAGCACACGAGCGCGCCAGGGCGGCGTTGCGAGGCTTGCGGGCGTGCCGTTGGGTTGCGTGCTCGCCGGAGAGGGGGTCGTGGTCCTCTCCTCGGGTGCTGTGCCAGCGCCTACGGCGCCCAGTGCGCCCTCCTCAACCTGCCCGGTCGCGTCCCCGCCGATCCGCGCGATCGGCTCCCCGACCGCCAATGTGTCGCCCTCGCGTGCGATGGTGCGGAGTGTGCCCTCGCTGTCTGACTCGTAGATCATCGCGGCCTTGTCGGTCTCGATCTCTACCAGTTCCTCGCCGCGCTTCACATGCTCCCCGTCCTGCTTGAGCCAGCGCAGGACGGTTCCCTCCTCCATCGTGTCGGACAGGCGAGGCATCACGACGTCGGTCATCGCGACGCCTCCCTGATCTCGCTCTCGACGCCCGCTTGCTGCATCGCTTCCTGGACGGCTCCCGGGGCGTCCCGCTCGCCCTCGCGCTGCCCGTCCTGGCCGCTGGCAGGGGGCGTCGCCGGGGCCTGGGCGGGATCGCGCCCGAGTACCCTCAGGGCCGCGCGTACGATGTCGGGCTCGTGTGGGTAGGCGATCTCCTCCAAGGGCTTGGAGTAGGGCATCGGCACGTCTGCCCCGCTGACGCGGGCGACCGGCGCGTCGAGGTCGTCGAAGGCCTGTTCGGAGACGAGCGCGGCGAGGTTGGCGCCGACGCCGCCGTGGGGCCAACCCTCCTCCACGACGATGCAACGGTTGGTCTTGGCGACCGACGCGAGGATCGTGTCGAGGTCGAGCGGGCGCAAGGTGCGCGGGTCGATCACCTCCGCCTCGATGCCGTGCTCGCCAGCGAGCAGCTCGGCGGCGTGCTGGGCGGTGAGCACCATCCGCGATACGCCGACGATTGTCACGTCAGAGCCCTCGCGCGCGATGCGCGCGCTCCCGAACACGAGCGGCTCCTGGTCCTCCTCGTCGACCTCGCCGCGCACCCCGTAGAGCGACTCGTGCTCGATGAAGATGACGGGGTTCTCGTCGCGGATCGCTGCCTTGAGCAGGCCGCGTGCGTCGGCCGGGGTCGAGGGGACCGCGACGAGCAGGCCCGGTACGTGCAGGAACATCGCCTCCAGGCTGTGGGAGTGAGTGGGCCCGAGCTGGTGGCCCGCTCCCTGGGGCATGCGCACGACGAGCGGAACGCGCGCTTGGCCGCCGAACATGTAGTGGATGTGGGCGGCGTGGTTGACGATCTGGTCGAAGGCGAGCAGGGCGAAGTTGACCGTCATCAGCTCCACGACCGGGCGCAAGCCGACCATCGCCGCGCCGACGCCCATGCCGACGATCGTGTTCTCGGAGATCGGGGTGTCGCGCACGCGCCGCTCGCCGAACTCCTCCAAGAGGCCGGAGGTGACCTTGAAGGCGCCGCCGAACACGCCGATGTCCTCGCCGAGCAGGACCACGTTCTCCTCGCGCAGCATCTCCTCGCGCAAGGCCAGTTTCAAGGCATCGCGGTAACGCAGCTCCATCAAGGCCGGCTCACCCCATGTCCTCGCGTGTCCCATCTGGCTGGGCGGCGCTCGCCTGCCCGGCGGGGGTTGTCTGCCCGGCGGGGGGTTGGACGGAGCTCGCCTGCCAGGCGGGGTCCAAGGCGGCCTCGTGATAGTGGCCGTGGACGTGCTCGTCGATCACATAGACATCCTCGTAGAGCGTGTCCGGATCGGGGAAGGGAGAGGCTTCGGCGAACTCCACCGCCTCATCCACGCGGCGCATCGCATCGCTCTCGATCCGCGCGCGCTGCTCGGCGGTGAGCAGGCCCTCGCGCTCCAGGACATCGCCAAACGCGGGGATCGGGTCGCGCTCTCGCCACTCGGCCACCTCCTCCTTGCTGCGGTAGTCCTCGGGGT
>DATMPT010000143.1:0-2149 GCA_035567355.1 Solirubrobacteraceae bacterium | reverse complement strand
TGAGCGACTGCCTCGGCCATGGCCGATCGCGCGACCGCCTGCTGGCCCGCCTTCAGCCGATAACTGATCGCTTTCTCGGCCAGGCCGGCCTCCGTGCAATGGTGGGCCAGGATTGCGGGCTCAGCGGCGACAATCTCGGGGAACCGACTCTCCAGCGTCGTGGCAATACTGGCGTGCAACTGCTGGCGCCGGCTGCGCAGCATGGTGCTGTAAGCGGCATCCTGCACCAGCGCGTGTTTGAAGCTGTACTCGGCGTCGGGCGGCATTGCACGCCTGAAGATCAACTCGGCGCCCACTAGCTGATCGAGCGCGTCATCAAGCTTGTGCTGGGGCATCGTGGCGACGGCGCTGATCAGTTCGTGCGAGAACGAACGGCCGAGCGCCGCCCCGATCTGCGCCACCTCGCGGGCCGGCGCCACCGATCGAGCCGCGCCAGAAGCGAGGCATGAAGCGATGTGGGGATCGCCAGGGGCGTAACCCGTCCTGCCACTGAAAAGTGGTCGCCCGCTTCCGCGACAACGCCGCTCTCGACAACAGACTTCGTCAGTTCCTCGATGAACAGCGGCACGCCGTCGGTGCGATCGATGATCTGGTCGGCGATCTCCCTGGGCAAGGCTTTGCCGCCGGTGATGTGGACGATCATCTCAGCCCTTTGCTTGGGCGGCAAACGATTGAGATTGAGCATGGTCACATGTGGTCTCCCCAGCCAGGGCGGGGTGAACTCTGGCCGCAAGGTGAGGATGACCAGAACGCGCAAGGTGGGGATGCGGTCGATCAACAGATCAAGCGACTCACGCGTTGTTGGATCGCTCCAATGGATACCTTCAAATACCATCAACACCGGGTGCCGCGCGGCCAGTCCTTCGACCTGGGCGAGCTGGGCGTGAAGCGTCTTCTCCTTGCGTTTCTGCGGCGTGAGATTGAGCTGCGGATAGCGGTCGCCGGTCGGGATCGAGAGCAGGTCCGCGAACAGTGGGGCAGCCCCGCCAAGGTCATTGGTGCCCTGAGCGAGCAGCGCCTCCAGCTTAGCGAGGCGCTGCTCAGGGGTATCCTCGCGGCGAAAGCCGGCCGCGCGTTCGAGCTGGGTGATGCTCGGATAGAACGCGCTATCCTGATGATGCGGCGAGCAGAAGTACCGAAGCCGCGTGTGCGGCTCGGCGCTCAGCCGCTCCACCACGGTCTGGGCAATGCGCGACTTGCCGATGCCGGGCTCGCCCGAGATCAGTACCACTTGCCCATCGCCCGCTTTCGCCTGCTCCCATTGGCGCCCCAGCAGATCGATTTCCTCGTCCCGGCCGACCAGGGGCGTAGTCGCCGCGCGCAACGCCTCGAACCGGCTCTCGGCCTCGCTCGTGCCCATCAGCTCCCAGGCCGGCACGCTCTCGGTGAAGCCCTTGAGTGAGACGGTCCCAAGATCGCGATACTCGAAAAGCCCGCCGGTCAACCGGCGCGTATTCGCCGAAATGACCACCGCCCCCGGTGCGGCGAGCCCCTGCAGGCGCGCCGCGAGGTTCGGCGTCTCACCCACCACGGCCTGCTCTTGGGCGGCGCCCGCGCCGATGAGGTCGCCAACGACGACGAGGCCGGTCGCGATCCCGACGCGCACCTGCAATGGGATGGCGGCGGCTGTCTTGAGCTTCGGCACCGCCTCGACGAGGGCAAGCCCTGCCCGGATGGCGCGCTCGGCGTCGTGTTCATGCGCTCGCGGATAGCCGAAATAGCCGAGCAGGCCGTCGCCCATGTACTTGGCGACGAACCCCCCGTTGCTCTCGACCAGCTCCGCGCAGCAACGGTGATAGGCACCGATGATCGCCCGCAGGTCCTCGGGGTCGAGCCTCGCCGATAGGGCCGTAGAGCCTACAAGATCACAGAACATCACGGTGAGCTGCCGCCGCTCGGCGGTGGTGTCCTGCGGAGCTGGCGGCGCCAGTGGCACGGCTGGGGGAGGCACACCAAGCTCGCCGATAGCCCGCAACATTTTCCGGCGATCACCGAGGACGACTCCGAGCTTCTCCAAGTCCTGATCGGTCAAGTCGGGGAGAACAGAGAGATCAATGCGGTTTTCAGCAAAGCGCGGTGCCGTAGGGGAGTTGGTAGGAATTGATGGTGGCGTAGTCTCCGGGGTGATCAACCTCGAATCATCCGGCGT
>DATMPT010000142.1:0-2329 GCA_035567355.1 Solirubrobacteraceae bacterium | reverse complement strand
CGCGCTCGGCCGTGGGCACGGGGCCGGACGACCGGGCCACGGATCTGGCGCATGCACCGCTCTGGGGCCTGCTGCGCAGCGCGCGCAGCGAGCACCCGGACCGCACGCTGCGGCTGGTGGACCTCGACGCACTGGCGCTTTCGGGTGAGCGGATTGCGTCGCTGCTCTCTGCGGACGACGAGCCCGACCTGGCTTTGCGGCATGGCGTGCCGCTGGCAGCGCGCCTGGTCCGGGCAGATCAGGATACGGTGGGGCTGCCTGCTCTTGGGGGTCTCTCCGCCTGGCGTTTGGCTCAGACGACCCCTGGCAGCATGAACCACTTCAAGCTCGTCGAGATCGAGGCGCCGGAGGCTGCGCTCGAGCTTGGTCAGGTTCGCATCGACGTGCGCGCGGCGGGCATGAACTTCCGGGACGTGCTCAACGCCTTGGGCATGGTACCCGCGCCGTGGCTTGGCCTCGAGCTTGCCGGAGTCGTCATCGAGGTGGGCGAAGGAGTTCACTCGGTTTGCGTCGGGGATCGGGTGATGGGGCTCGGCCGGGCCACCTTTGCTACGGTCGCGACGGCCGATGCGTGCTGGCTGACGCGCGTCCCAGATCGGCTCTCGTTCGTCGAAGCCTCCACAATCCCCTTGGTGTTTCTCACCGCGCTTTATGGCCTTCAGCGCTTGGGGGCGCTGCAGCCCGGCGAGCGGGTCTTAGTGCACGCTGGGGCGGGTGGCGTCGGCATGGCGGCGGTGCAGCTTGCGCGCCATTTCGGAGCAGAGGTGTTTGCCACGGCGAGCCCTCGTAAGTGGCACGTGCTGTGCGCGATGGGGCTCGACGACGCGCACATCGCATCCTCGCGGGATACGAGTTTTGCGGATGCGTTTTTGCAGGCGACGGACGGCGCCGGCATGGACGTCGTTCTCAATTCGCTCGCGGGCCGTTTCGTCGATGCGTCGCTCCGCCTGCTTCCTCGCGGGGGACGGTTCCTCGAGATGGGCAAGACCGACATCCGTGACACGCAGACCATCGGGCACCCCGGAGTCTTGTACCGCGCCTTTGACCTGATGGAGGCGGGACCCGAGCTGATTCAGGCGATGCTGTGTCAGCTTGTGGAGCTGTTGGACGCGGGGCGCCTGTCACCGCTTCCCGTGGAGGCTTACGATCTTCGGCACGCGCCGTCTGCGTACAAGCACATGGCGCAGGCCCGGCATATCGGGAAGCTGGTCTTGCAGCCACCGCGGGGGCTTGGGAAGGAGGGCACCGTCTTGGTGACGGGAGGGCTGGGCGAGCTCGGCCAGCCGCTCTGTCGCCACCTCGTGTCGGTGCACGGCGTGCGGCATCTTCTGCTCACGTCGCGCCGCGGAATGGAATCGCCCGGCGCCTCGGAGCTCGTCGCCTCGCTGAGGGAGCTCGGCGCCGAGACGGTGAGCATCGTGGCGTGTGATGCGGCGGATCGCGCGTCGCTCGCATCGGTGATCGAAGCCATACCGAAGGAGCGCGCGCTCACTGGCGTGTACCATCTCGCGGGGGTGCTTGATGACGGCGTGGTGACGGAGCTGACGCCGGATCGGCTCGCGACGGTGCTGCGGCCGAAGGTCGACGGCGCGTGGAACCTGCACGAGCTGACGCAAGGCCACGACCTGTCCGCGTTCGTGCTGTTCTCGTCGGCCGCGGGCGTCATGGGAAGCCCCGGGCAGGCGAACTACGCGGCGGCCAACGCGTTCCTCGATGCGCTGACTTCGCATCGTCGCAAGCAAGGCCTTCCCGGCACCAGCTTGGCCTGGGGCCTGTGGGCGCAACAGGGCGTCGGCATGACCGCCCACTTGGGCTCCACGGATCTCCAGCGGATGCGCCGTCAGGGGCTCGTCCCCATGTCCGTCGACCACGGCCTGAAGCTCTTCGACGAAGCAATGGCTCGACCTCATGCGACCGTGGTTCCGGTTCAGCTGGAACTGCAGCGGCTCCAGCAACAGTTGCGCGAAGCGCCCCAGGTGCCGTCGTTGCTTCGGGCGCTGGTTCGGCCGGCGCTTCGCCGCGCGGGCGGCCCTGCCGCCTCGGCTTCCGCACTGAAGCACTGGCTGAGCGCCTTGCCGCAGAGCGAGCGCGAGGGAGCGCTACTCTCGTGGGTGCGTGAGGAAGTGGCCGCGGTGCTGGGCCTTGCGGGTCCCGCTGAGGTGCCCGGGGATCGCCCGCTCAAGGAGCTGGGGCTCGACTCGCTGATGGCTGTCGAGCTGCGCAATCAGCTTTCGGCTCGGGCCCAGACGACGCTGCCCACGACGCTCGCGTTCGACTATCCGACGCCGAAGGCGATCGCGGAGCTGCTCCTTCGTCAGGCATTCGCGGA
>DATMPT010000141.1:0-3031 GCA_035567355.1 Solirubrobacteraceae bacterium | reverse complement strand
GTCGAGCTCCAGGAAGGCCACGTTCGAGGCTTGGGTAAGCGTCAAGCCCTGACCGGCGACCTCGATCGAGCACACGATCAGCTGATTCTCCGAGCTGTTGGCGGCTTGAAAGGCGCTCAGCGAAGCGTCCCTCGCGGCGTGGCTGTCTTCGCCGAGGATGTGCAAAGCATGGGGAAAGCGCTCGATCACCGCGCGCTGGACCTCGCGGTGGCGGGCGAATACGACCAGCCGCTCACCGGAGGTGCAGAAGTCGTGAATCCAGGCGAGCGCGGCGTGCAGCTTCCCGCGCGCGGCGAGCATCTTCAGGGCGTTCAGCCGCACGAGCCGCTCCGCGCGCAAGGCGGCCGCGATTTTCGCGTCGAGCTCGCTCAGGTCGAGCGGCCGCGAGCGCAGCCACGCGATTACGTCGGTCTCGGCCAGACGGTACTCAGGCTCGTTGTCCAGCTCCACCGGCACCACGGTGCGCGTCTTGGCGGGCAACTGGGGCAGCACATCGGCCTTCAGGCGGCGCACGAAGCAGCGCGAGCGCAAGTGCCAGTGCAGGCGCACATGGGCGTCCGCTCCCTTGAAGCGCCGACCGAACTGGGCGCCCGAGCCGAAGTCCCCGAGCCGTCCGATGATGCGCAATTGGGCGATCAGCTCGGGCGGGCGGTTCATCACCGGCGTACCCGTCAGCGCCAGCACGAGCCCATCGCTCGGCACCGTAGCCGCCAGGCGCCCCACGGCCTGGGTGCGCTTGGCGGCCGCGTTCTTGCAGTAGTGAGACTCATCGAGCACGAGCGCCCTCGGCTCCAGCGTCGCCAGCGCCGGCCCGCGGGCGGCGAGAATGTCGTAGTTGACGACGGTGATGTCGGCCGGCGGGATCGATGCGATTGGGCTGTGCACGCTCTCCTCGGGTCCGGCTGATCGCTCGGTGCGGCTCTCCGCCGAGCCGGTCCCGTCTGGGTCGCTCGGCCGGTCCATACGGACACCCTCAGAGCGCGCGCGTTTGGCGCCTGTTCCCGCGAGAGCTTGCGCACTGCGCCCCGGTAGCCAGCGCCCGATCTCGCGCATCCAGTTGAGCTTCAGGCTCGCCGGGCAAACCACGATCGCGGGATAGGCCCCATCGGCCTCGATCGTCGCAAGCGCCTCGATCGTCTTGCCTAGGCCTTGCTCGTCGGCCAGGAACGCGCGGCGCTGGGAGAGCAGGTACTCCACGCCCGCGCGCTGAAACGGCTTGAGCTCTCCGCCGAGACTCGCCAGCGCCGCACCGGGTGTCGTCTCGAGCGTCGCGTCAGTCGCGGCTGACAGCGCCACGAGCCCCGCCGCGCGCGCGTGCTGCTCGCGGATCTCTTGCAACACGACCAGCGCGTCCTGCTCGATCCAGATGTCTCGCTCGGCCAGGAACGCGTCGAGCTCCTCCACGCAGAATGGATCCGCTCTGATCGAGGGCAACTGACCGTGATCGCGGTTGCGCGCATACGGGTGCCTGCTGGCTTGCCTTCCCCCAGCTATAGCGGGTGCCCGTCCGGGTGAGCCGGCCGGCCGATGCGACATCCGGACGGCGGCAGGCGAGGCGCCGCCGAGCGCACCGAACGCTTCGAGCTGGGATAGGTCGTGGCCGGGGGCCAACACGAATGTGGGGTCCTCGTGGACAGAGGACACTTCGAGCACCGCTCCCGGTGCGGGTCGCCCTTCCTTCAGCGCGGCCACGCAGCGCCTGGCCGCGGGAGTGGTGAAGCTGCGCGCGCGCTCCTCGATCGCCTGCCACGAAGCGAGCGTCAGCGGCACGCTCACCCCTCCGGGGGCGCCGGCGGCTCGTTCGCGCAACTCAGGTGGCAGTCGAGCGGGGTCGCCCAGCAGCAGGAATAGAGGCTCCTCGGGATCGCCGCCCACATCGATCGTACCGCTCCAAGTTGTTGCTCTGGCCAGCCAGCTTTGCGCGCGCGGGTCGATGCCGGCCGTCTCCAAGTGCCCGAGCAGCTCCGCGATCAAATGGGCGTCGTGCTCGACGGCGGCCAGCGCAAAGCTCCCGCCCGGACCCTCGGCGGTGCGCAGGCCGGCGCGTGCCGCCAGGGCACGGGCAAGTG
Organism: Solirubrobacteraceae bacterium; assembly: GCA_035567355.1. Classification (GTDB taxonomy): domain Bacteria; phylum Actinomycetota; class Thermoleophilia; order Solirubrobacterales; family Solirubrobacteraceae; genus Palsa-744. Next base: position 962 of record DATMPT010000141.1, on the reverse strand, counting down.
GGGCGTGCTCGGTCGCGATCAAAACCCAGTGCTGCTTGCGCCGGTCACGACGCAGCTCCACGTCATAGGTCATGCCCACAGGTCCCCTGCCTTCGCCGGAGCGGCCCGCCGGACGCTCGGAGACCTCGGTGAGCGCGTGGGCTGCGTCTTCGCTCAGACGCAGCCGGCCCGCGTCCGCAGGCAGCGTGTCCACCAGGTGCGCCGCCTCTACATCGAGTGGAATCAAGGCCCGGCCGATCGCCGGCAATTCGTGGGCCTCGGGGTGCTCGAGCAGCGCAGCCACGACCCTAGGCGCACGATCGGTCGCGAACGTCAACCACCAGCTTTCGTTGGGGCGCGCCAAGTCGAGCACGCACTCGTCCTGGCCACGCCGTCCGCGCTGGCGCTCCAATGCGCGTAGTAGCGGCTCGCTGATGGCCACCGTACGCGACAGATTGCCGAGCAACTGGGACACAGCCTGCGCGCGCTCGGGGTCGAGCGGCACGATCCAGGCGCGCTCGCCCGGGTCCCAGCGCCGTCCCGGGATCGCGCGCAACAGGCGACGCAGGTCGTCGTCGTAGGGGAACCTGAGCACCGCCTCGCCCTGCTCGAGCGTCGCCTGGAGGAAGGTCATGACCTATGGACGATAGGCTGCGCCGGGGATGGCTGGGCCACCCGTCATCTAGACAGCCGTTGAGCAAGCGACAAGGACGCAAGGAGCGCCGTGTGCTACGCACACATGCGACTGAGGACGCAGACCGATCGAAGATCGTCAGCGCCGCTCAACGGCGTCTAGGCGAGGATGTTGACCGCGCGGGAGACAATCAGGCCGATCGTCACGAGCGACACGAGCGCCTGTACGCCCATCGTGCTCTTGGCCATCGGGGTGAGAGGCATCGTGTCCGTGGGAGAAAAGGCGGTGGCGTTGGTGAGCGACACATACAGGTAGTCGATGAACCTCGGACGCCACCCCTTCGGCTCGA
>DATMPT010000140.1:0-4369 GCA_035567355.1 Solirubrobacteraceae bacterium | reverse complement strand
TAGACGCCCCCAAGTGGCTGTTGGCGGCGATCTATGTCGCGCTTGGCCTGGTGTCGGGTGCCGTCTTCGGCGAGCTGCCCGCGGCGATCGGCTGGCTTGGCGTGGCGGGACTGGCGAGCGGCGGGCTGCTCTACGTGGCCGGGGCAATCGTGTATGCGAGCGGACGCCCGAACCCGTGGCCGAAGGTGTTCGGCTACCACGAGGTCTTCCACGCGCTCGTGATCGTCGCCGCAGGGTTGCAATACGCGGTGATCGCGTTTGCGGTGCTGCCCCACGGGTGAGGAACGCCGTTGCGCGACGCGCTCACCCAGTACCGGCGAACATGCCCCGGCTTGGACACATCCGCGCCAGGGCACACTCATCACAGGCGGGGTTGCGCGCATGACAGGTGCGGCGCCCGTGGCGCAGCAAATTCACATGAAACTCGAGCTCCTCGCCCGGGGGAGTGATGGCGAGCATCTGGTCGTGCAGCTCCTGGGATGGGGTGCCCGCCCGCCCGCCGGGCCGAAACAGGCCGAGGCGCGTACCGACGCGCGAGACGTGCGTGTCGACCGGGATGTCGCGCAGGCCGTAGGAGAACAGCAGGACACAGGCCGCCGTCTTGCGCCCGACCCCTGGCAGGGCACACAGGTAGGCGCGGCTCTGCTCGACCGGCGCTGCACGCATCCACTCCAGCGACAGGCGATCGGCGGACTCGGGCGCTGAGCCGGTGTTCGCCGCGGGATCGGCGTTCGCCGCGGAGTGCGCGATAGCCGCGAGGATCGCCTGGATGCGAGCGGACTTCACCTTGGAGATCCCACCAGGCCTGATTGCCTGCTCGACCTCCGACACAGGCGCGTCGAGCACAGCCGCGTAGTCGATCGGTTGCGCGGGTAGGTCCGAACCGGCGAAGCGCTCGCGCAAGCGCAGGAACGCGACATCGCGATTGCGGTCGTTCGTGCTCTGCGAGAGCACGGTCAGGACAAGCTCGTCCAGCGGCCGCCCGTGGGGCGCCATGCGCGGTATGCCGTACACCTCGCGCAGGCGGTCGCGGATGCGCAGAACGCGCGCGTGCGATGGTCGCGCCCACTCGGCTCTGGGCTCAGCGGAGGCGGGCTTGCGCATGGAGGCCGGGGACACCGCCCCACCGTATCCACCCAGGCCCAACCCTGCATCCCTATATCCTCGCCGCGTGCAGCAGCTCAGCGAGAACACCAGCGAGATCGATGCCCCTGCCGGCCGCGCCGGCGGAGTCGGGTCACACGAGAGCCTGCCCGTCTTCTGGCGCAGCGCAGCGCCGGGCAACGCAGCGGTCGCGCCCGCGCTGTACCTGCACGGGGTGCCCACCAACTCAGACGACTGGCTCCCGTTCCTAGCGCGCACCGGGGGCCTCGCCCCCGACCTGCCCGGCTTCGGGCGCTCCGGCAAGCCCGGCTACCTGAAGTACACGATCGACGAGTACGCGGGCTTCATCGAGCGCTTCCTCGACCACCTTCAGATCGAGCGCGTGCGGATGCTCGTGCACGACTGGGGCGCGGTGGGGCTCGCCTTCGCCCAGGCACATCCGGAGCGGATCGAGCGGCTGGTGGTGACAAACGCGGTGACGTTCCTCCCCGGCTACCGCTGGCACCGCACGGCGCGCGTGTGGCGCACACCTGTGCTGGGAGAGCTGGCGATGGGCGCCACCACCCGCCGGATCCTGAAGCTGATCTCACGCGAGGGCAACGTCACACCCGGGCCGCTCCCCGACGCTTGGCTTGACACCGTGCTAGATCATTTCGACCAGGGCACGCAGCGGGCGATATTGCGCCTCTACCGCAGCTCGCCCAGCGAGGCGCTGGCGAAGGCGGGCGAGCGCCTGTCGCTGCTCGACATGCCCTCGCTCGTGGTGTGGGGGATGGCCGACCCCTACATCCCCGAGCGCTTTGCGGCCGGGTACGCGAAGGCGCTGCCCAATAGCGAGCTGTTGGAGCTGCCCGACGCCGGCCACTGGTGGTGGCTGGACCGCCCCGATGCGATCGAGCGGGTGGCGGACTTCCTGACAGCCCCGTGAGGTGACGCGCTCGGGTTCGCGTGCCTTGGCAGATGTTCGCGAAGCTCGGAAAGCTCGAGCGGATCGCGGGCCCAAGGGCGATCGGCGCTCCGCCGAACCCGATTGGCATTCCGCCGAACGCACCAAGCGCCCTCCGCTCAAGCGGCCGCTTGCTCCCAAGCTTCCAAGTAAGCCAGCGGGTCGATCGGATACCCGCCCTTGGCCCGCCAGCCACCGACCCACACCTCGAAGTGCAGGTGCGGCCCGGTCGCATCGCCCGTCTGGCCGACCCCGCAGATTGCTTGTCCGGCCTTCACGGCCTCGCCTTCGCTGACCGCCAGCGAAGATGCCTGGCAGTGGGCATAGAAGAAATCGAGCCCATCGACGGCGTGCTCGGCCGCGTACCAACCCGCGCCGCCTGCCTCGTAGCCCGTCGTGATGACCGTGCCGGCTAGCGGCGCAACGACCTGGAGGCCTTCGCTCGCGAGCACGTCTTGGCCCTCGTGGACATGGCCCTGGCGCGGAGCGCCAAAGCGGTTTTCCGCATCGCCGAAGCTGTGCGGGCCGAGCACCGGGAACACCGCTCCTTCGGCGACCGTTTGCGGCGGCGTCGGGACGCCCGGCGTGGGCTTGACCGACGGCGCCTTCGGGGCAGGCTTGGCGGGTGCCTTCGGGGCGGGCTTGGCAGGCTTGGCAGGCTTGGCGGGCTTGACCGGCGCCTTCGGAGCAGGCTTGCGAGGTCGTGGCTTGCTGGTCGAGTGAGACTTTGGCGGGGCGGCCGTGTAGGCGGTTCCGCCGGTACCACGCGTCGCCACAACCGCGACGGGGCCAGGGGTGCCTCCCGGTGAATCGATCGCTTGGGCAGCCAGCGCCCACGATCCGCACGGCGCCAGCGCCAGTACGACGGCCGCCGTGACCTGCCCGGCCGCCTTGAAGGCATGCCTCATGCAGTCTTATTCGGCCCGGCAGCGGCTCTCGCAAACCGCTGGGCGCTAGCTTGCGGCTTGGAATTCCTCCACGAGCGCCGCGTATGTCTGGCGCAGGCCCGCTTCGACCGGCACCTCGGCACGCCAGCCGAGCTCGCGCTCGGCGCGGCTGGAGTCCAGGCAGCTGCGCTGTAGCTCACCGGGACGCAGGTCGGCCAACTCGGGCTCGACGTCTGAGCCCGAAGCCGCCTTGAGGACGCGCCAGAGCGTGAGCACATCGGTCTCCACGCCGGTGGCCACGTTGAACGTGCCGCGCTTGCCGTTGGCCGCTATCAGGGCGCCGACCACGTCGCCTACGTAGACATAGTCACGCGTCGGCCTGCCATGGCCGAACATCTTGGGCGCTCTGCCCGCGTGGAGGTGCTCGGAGAAGATCGCCACCACGCCGGCCTCGCCGTGGGGGCTCTGACGCGGGCCGTACACGTTGCCCAGGCGACACACCGCGTGGGGTGTGCCCGAGGAGAGAGACCAGGTGTTGACATACGCCTCGCCGGCCCACTTCGAGGCACCGTAGGGAGCGAGCGGCGCGGGAATGCGCTCCTCGCTGGTTGGCAGGGGCGCGCCGTCGCCGTAGAGCGCGCCGCCGGTGGACGTGAACGAGACGGGCGCGCCAAGCTTGGTGGCCGCATCGACGACGTTGAGCGTGCCTTGCACGTTGACGGCGCAATCGCGGCCGGGGTCGGCCACAGAGGCTGTCACCGATGCCTGGGCGGCGAGGTGGTAGACGGCACTCGGCCGTACCTCCGCAAACACGCGCTGCAATGCATCGCGGTCCACGATGTCGAGCTCACACAGATTCGCCCCCGCGGGCACCTTGCCGGCACTGCCGGCGGAGAGGTCGTCGATCACGGTCACCTCACAGCCGCCCGCAAGCAGGGCATCGACAAGGTGCGAGCCGATGAATCCGGCGCCGCCGGTCACTATTGCCCGCTGGGACACGCGCGGAAGACTACCCGCGAGCGAGCATGTAGCGGTTCATCGTGGCCATCACACGCCGGGTGATGGCATCTGCGCGCTGCTCTGTCTCGAGCTCGATCTCGCCGGCCTCGCGCAGCTCGGAGATGCGGCGTATCGCGGGCTCGACTACCTCGTGCTTGAGCGTGGCCGGGTCGATTCCGTCCTCGATCGCCTGAGCGATCGCCTCCTCGGCCAGCTCGGCGTCACCGAGGCGCATTGCGTCGGTGTAGATCTCCAAAGCCCCCGCAAGTAGGGAACTCGGATCCGAGCGCTCGCGCGTGCGGGCATCCGTGCCGGAGGAGTCGAGCACCTCCATGAACTTGTGCAATAGAACCGGGTCGAAGTGACGGCCAGCCTGCTCGAGCATCATCTCGACGGCCTGCTCCACCGAGAACGCCTTGCGGTAGACGCGGTG
>DATMPT010000139.1:0-5405 GCA_035567355.1 Solirubrobacteraceae bacterium | reverse complement strand
CAGCTGATCGTGGCGCAGGACCCCTTGTTCGACGAGCACCTGGCCGGTCGGCTTGCGCTGCGCGCGCGCCATCTCGACCGCCTCCTCAACCTTCTCGCGCGTCGCAAACCCGAGCTCCACCACCACGTCGCCGATCAGGCGAACGGGGCGGCCGTCGCCGATCGGCTGGGTGAGCGTCGCCGGCTGCCCCCCGCTGCCCGCGGGCTCCGGCGAGCGCTCGGCAGGGCGTAGCAGCGAGAGCTCGCTCACTTGCGCACGGGTATTGGGCTGGTCCCCCACGCTTTCATGATCGGCATCTGGGTGCCCGGACTTAATGGCCGAGGCCCTGCTCGAACGCGCCCTTCACGCCCGCGTCGAGCGCGTTGAGGCGCTGCAGGGCGAGCGCCTCGGCCGAGGCGAAGCGGCCGGCGAGGCCCTCGACGCCGTGGTGGGCGAGCACGCAGTGCTCCAACGCCAGGCGCCGTTTGGCTGCAAGCGCGGGTGCGTGCGAGGAGATCAGGCGCAGCCCGAGCTCGATATGGCCCAGCATGCGGCCCTCTTCGGTGCGGGTGATCTCAGCGCCGTAGGCATACTCGCGCGTCTTGCCCAGGTCGTGCACGAGCGCCGCGCACAACAGCAGGTCGCGGTCGAGGCGCGGGTGCACGGCGCACAGCTCGAGCGCCATCTGGGCGACCGCAACCGTGTGCTCGAGCAGTCCCCCCAAGAAGGCGTGGTGGGCCGCGGAGCGTGTCCCCCGCCCGATCGACTCCGGCAGGGAGCACGGCGCGCGGCGCAGGCCCGCGCGCAGCTCTTTGTCGGCGAGCAGCCTGCCCAGCAACGCCGCCAAGCCCGGGTCGTAGACCTCGCGGGAGAGCTGCTCAAAGAAGCCTTCGAGCTCGTCCAGGTCCCTGTGGGAGACGGGCAGGAAGCGCGTCGCCTCTTCCTCGGAGAGCTCGACTCTCGCGATCTCCGCTACCGCCAGTTGCACCTCGTCGCGAAACAGCTCGGCCCGCGCCCGCACGCGCACGAGCTCGCCGCGCTCGAAGCGTCCGGCCAGCAGGTCGGCGTCGTGGAACACCCTGCCCTTTACGCTTCCACCCTGGTCGCGCAACTCGACGGTCAGGTAGGGGTCGCCGGAGCGCGTCAGCAGCCGCTCCTTGCGCGTACACGCGAACACGGCATCGACCGCGTCGCCCGCGCGCAGCGTCGCGATTGTCTGGGGCTCGGGGGACATCGTGTCTCCATGATGTACGGTGGTTCGGATGCAGCCGCTCATCTGGGATCGTCGCCCCGACGGCTTGAGGGCACCGGCGATGGTGTGCTCTTTCTCCGGCTGGAACGATGCCGGCGACGCCGCCTCCACCGCGACCGCTTTTCTCGCACAGGCATTGGACGCCGAGCGCTTCGCGAAGACCGACAGCGAGGAGTTCTACGACTTCCAGGCCAACCGCCCGCAGGTGCAGATCGACGAGACCCAGGCGCGCGTGATCTCCTGGCCGTCGGTCGAGATCCTGGAGGCGCGCGCCCCGCGGGCACCGCGCGACCTGGTGATCGTGCAGGGCGCCGAGCCTTCGATGCGCTGGCCTTCGTTCAGCTCACTGGTCGTGGACCTGGCCGAGGCACTCGACGTGCAGCTGGTGGTGACGTTGGGGGCCCTGCTTGCCGACGTGCCCCACACCCAGCCCGTGGCGATGACCGGTTTCGCCTCGGACGCCGCCATGATCGAGCGCATCGGCTTGAAATCGAGCCGCTACGAGGGTCCCACGGGGATTGTCGGCGTCCTGCACGCGGGCTGCGCCGATGCGGGCCTACCCTCGGCCAGCGTATGGGCGAGCGTTCCCCACTACGTCGCGGCTGCCGCCTCGCCAAAGGCGGCGCTCGCGTTGCTGCGCAAGCTGGAGCTGATCGTCGGGGTCTCGGTAGACGTCTCAGAGCTCGAAGAGGCCGCCGGCGAGTACGAGCACCAGGTGGGCCTGGCGGTGCAGTCGGACCCCGACATACAGGCGTTTGTCGAGCGTTTGGAGCGGCGAGCGGCAGAGGACGACCAGAGCGCCATCAGCCCGCAGGACCTGCCTTCGGGGGATCTCTTGGCGCGCGAATTTCAGCGCTTCTTGCGCCAGCGCGGGGCGGAGAGCTGAGCGCCGAAGGCAGGCCGGGCGCCTGAGCCGAACGGGCGCACCCGGTGAGCGACTCAGCGCGAGGCGATCCCGTAGGTGACCGCCGCTTCGCCGAGCACGAGTTTGCCCGAGCCATACTCGGACTCGGCCTGGGCGGGGCGAAAGCCGGGGGACAGCGGAATCGTCTTCTTCAAGGCGTACATCACGAGCTCGACCGTGTCGCTCTTGCCCTTGGCCGGGCAGATCGGGGAGTAGCCGGCCTTGCCGGCGGTATTGGTACCGAGGATCCCGCCGGGCGGGACCTGGCCGGCCGCGACGCCTTTGGAGCTCGGGTCGATCCCACCTACGATCCAGCGAATGCCGCCGCTCGAGCCGGAGGAGCTGTCGTCGATCACGAACAGCACAAGCTCGGCGGCCCCCGCGGGCACTTTTTCCCAGGAGAGCGCCGGCGAGCGACCGGCCCCCGAGCACATGTACTGCGCGGGGATCGCACCGTTGCGTTCAAAAGAGGGGCTCGAGACCGAGAACGCGCCGGGCCTGGAGTAGACCTCGCCACTGGAGCTCGAGGAGCTATTGCCCGATGCGCTGGAGGAGCGCGCCGAGGCGCCCGCGCCCGAGGTCTTGCTGGAGGCGGCCGTGAGGTTTTCGGGCTTGCCTTTGTACTGCTTGCAGTCTTCCATCACATACGCCGCCTTGCAGTCGGTGTATGCCTTCCAGTGGGCATGGAAGTTGTTCTCGAAGGCGCTCAACAGAGCCGCGTGCTGGGCCGGGCTCTTGCCCGCGGTCACCTTCGCGGCGATCTTCGCGGCCAGCAGTTCGACCTTGATGCGGGCCAGCAGGTCGGCTTCTGTCTCGCCGGATTTGGCCAGGTACTTCTGCAGAGACCCAGACTTGGGGAAGCTCTGGTGCACGAGCTGGGCATAGCGCTGCTTGACTTCGGCTTCGGAGACGCCGATGTGGCGGGCGGATGCCTCGCCGAGCACCCACTCGGACGTGATCAGGAAGCCAAGCGCCTGGTGGCTGGGGGAGCCGGCGGCGCCCAGCGCCGTCTCGACGGCGAGCCAGTGCTGGTAGCCGGCCTTGGGGATAGGGGTGCCCGAGACATAGGCCACGGCGCCGGTCGTAGCCGCCGTACCCTTGGCGGAGGCTACGGCGGCCGGCGAGGCCGGCACCGCGGGGGCCGGCGTGGAGGAGCCGCTACCGCAGCCGGCGAGCAGGCCGATACTCAGCAGCGAGAGCGCGGGCAGGCAGAAGCGCGCATGCATTTGAGCCCCTCCCTTGCCGATGCTGGCCTTCATCCTCTGGGGAAACTAATCACACTGCCTAAAGCGCAGCGAAAAAAGCGGCCTACTTGGTGATGGCGCTTTGAAAGCTCCAGCCCTTCTCGGTGAGCGTCCAGGCGTTGGGCTCGCCGCGGGCCGCGCCGCCACCGGCGTTCTCGATCAGCCCGAGCTTGTGCAGGCGCGCGAGCAGCTTGGAGATCTGGCCTTGGTCGTGGACTTCTGAGGCGTCGGCGATCGCGCGGTTGGACGCGCCCTGGTGCTCGGCGATCGCGATCAGCACCCGTACCGTGCGATAGGTCAACCGCATCTCCAGATGTCCCAGCGGGTTGCCTTCGACGCGGTTGAGGCCCACGGGAGTCTTGGGGACAGGGCGCGCCAGCTCCCTGCGCGCGGCGGCAGGCCCCAGGTACGGCAGCACGATCATGCTCATCAGCGGTCCCGTGAGCTCGAGTAGCGACTCGGGAGTGTCCTCCAAGAGGCGCGAATGCAATACGGAGAGGACCCCGCCGGCGATGCCCTCTGCCGCCAGGGGTGGGAGCTCTACGCCAGGCTTGGCTTCCGTGCGCCCTTCGTCCACGACGGCCACGATTTGAGCGAGGATGCGGCGGCGACGCTCCAGCGCGCCAGCTCCGCCTCCGAGCGAGTCCACGATCAAGAGCCGCCCCACAGAGCGCTCTGAGTCAAGGAAAGAAAGCAGCGCCGTGAGGGCGCTCCTGGTCCGCGCGGTCCAGCTCGCCTCTGGCTCGTATCCTTCGAGTATGTAGCGTGAGGCTCGCGCGATGCCGTCGTCGAACGCCGCGAGGAAGCACTCTTCGCGATCGGCGAACAGCTCGTAGAACGTGCGGCGTGAGACGCCGGCGCGCTCGACGAGGGGTGCGACGGTCACGTTGGCCGCGCCACGCTCACGGGCGACCTCGACCATCGCCCCAATGATCCGCGCACGCTGGATCTCAGTGATGTGCTCGCGCCTGAGCCCAGTGGACGCATCGGCTACTGGCCCGGACGCCGCCCCGTTGGACGACGCCCGGCTTCCTACCACCATGACAAACACACCGTCATTTCTTCTTCCGGTGGACCTTCTTGCGTCCATGGCGCACGTGCTTCGGGCAGCCGGTGGCCGTGACAGGTGTTGCTTGGTGCGTCACGATCCCGTTTTGTGCTGTGAATGCGGTCGGCATCGTGAGCTTGGTGGTGCAGAGGTTGCCGTTCGCCGCGAGCGCTGAATTCCCGCCCTGGGGCAGTGTCAGGGTGAAACTTGTGACTGGTTGGTCTGGGACTGTGCGGAACGTGCTGCTTGTGATCCCGGTCTTGCTGATGAATGTTTCGCCGTGCAGGTCGATCGTTACGCCGTAGCCTTGCAGGACGACGATTAGTTCGGGGAACTTCGCACCGCCGTGGGAGACGAAATACGCGGGTCCCGTGAGTGGAACGGGCAGGATCGGTGTGATCGCGGTCGCCCGACCCACCCGTGAGGCCGCAGGACACTGTGCCGGGTCCGTATTGAACGTGCTGTCCGGACAGGCCTTTTGCAGCGTCGTCAAACGCGACGGCAGCTGCTTAGGCAGATCCACCCTCACCGAACGGATATTCGCCTGGGTGCCGAACGGTGCGCTCGGGTAGGCGAGCTTCACGCTCAGGCTCGCGCCCTTGCTCCTGCTCGTCTTCCCCGCGGTTGAGACCTTGAAGAGTGGTTTGAACGCGAGGTTTGAGCAATCCGCTGCTTGAAATGGACTCGTGACAGTTACAGGGTAGGCGTCTGCTGGGTTTGTGAAGTCCGCTCCTGCACCCGTGATCGTGTTCGCGATCGACATGGTATTGCAACTGGTGGGGTTCACGATGAACTTGGAACGATCCATGTACACACGGATGTCACGGACGTGGACGACTATCCCGTCGATGATGTGCGGGATCGGATCGGACCCCGTCGAGTCCACTTCTACCTGTGCTGTCAATGGGTTGATCCGTAGCGCGAAACGGATCACGACCGTCCCCAGATCGAATGGGCCGACCGTCGCGCTCGTGATCG
>DATMPT010000138.1:0-9028 GCA_035567355.1 Solirubrobacteraceae bacterium | reverse complement strand
GCAACTGCTGGACGTCGCCGATCAGCGCTCTGAAGCTCTCGCGGCGCATCACCTTCTCGGCGGTCGACAGCCCGCCCTCGGCGTAGTGGACGTCCATCGAGTCCACGCCGATCGCGCTGGCCTTGCGCAGGTGGTTGAGCGAGCGGTTGCGCGCGATCCGGTACAACCACGGGCGCACGTTGATCTCGCGTTCATCTGCGAGGATCGCGTTGAAGGCGGCCGCGAACACCTCTTGGAGCACATCTTCGGCGTCCTCCTTGGAGCCGAGCATGTGCCTACAGAAAGCAAGTAGGCGCGACTGGTAGCGCGAGAACAGGGTCTCAAAAGCCGCATGCTGGCCGCGCCGGATAAGCGCGATCAGGCGCTCGTCGGACTGCAGGCGCAACAGGGCCGGAGGGCTCCTCAGGCCGGGCGCTACTGGGGCTTTTAGTGCGGAGACCTCCACGGCGGTCCTTTCGCTGCTCTTCTCCTAAATACACCCTAGCGAGGGCTTAGTTGCGGTCTATTACGAAGTATCGCTGCCCTTGCACAAGGCCAGATAAACGCAGTCGGCCGCCCTTGAGGGGTGCCGCGGCGTGGCCTCTGCTCACAAGAGCAGATCAGCGCCCGTGAAGCACCGGGCGAGGTCAGGCCGGCCGGCTTTGCCCATGCAGTGTCTCGTGGGCGACGCGAGGGTGATGCGGGCGCTGCCACGATGTCTATTTGGGGTCCATGCTAGACATGCTCGACACCGACTGGACTAAAGTGCCAATGCTCGCCCGGGTGGCGGAATTGGAAGACGCCGTCGACTTAAAATCGATAGTCCGCAAGGGCGTGTGGGTTCGAGTCCCACCCCGGGCATTCCCCAAGGCTCCTCACGAGGAGCTGGCGGGCGCGCTCACGCCATAGGAACGAACGTCGATCCCCGCCTCTCCTCAGCGGTTGTGATGGGTTTCGCCGAAGTAGCGGTTGTGATGGGTTTCGCCGAAGTAGTGGTCCACGCGCGCGTAGGGGACCTCTTGTAGAGTCGCCCCGTGTCCACGCAGAGCATGCCCGAGAGCACCGACCGGGCCCAGGAGCTGCACGGCGGGCGGCTGATCGCTCGCCGCCTGAAGGCGCACGGCGTGAGCAAGCTTTTCACGCTCTCTGGAGGCCACTTGTTCTCGATCTATGACGGGTGTCGCGAGGAGGGGATCGAGATCGTGGACGTCCGCCACGAGCAGACCGCTGCGTTCGCCGCCGAGGGCTGGGCCAAGGTGACGCGTGAGCCGGGCGTGTGTGCCCTCACGGCCGGCCCCGGGGTGACGAACGGGATGAGCGCGATTGCCTCCGCCCAAGCCAACCACACGCCGATGGTCGTGCTCGGCGGTCGCGCCCCCACTTTGAGGTGGGGCCAAGGGTCCTTGCAGGAGATCGACCACGTGCCTTTTGTGAGACCCCTCTGCAAGCTGGCGACGACGGCGCAGTCCACCGCCGAGATCCCAGGACTCGTGGACGAGGCGATCGCCGCGGCGGAGGCCCCGCACGGGGGACCGGCGTTTGTGGACTTCCCGCTCGACTATGTGTTCATGAGTGCTCCTGAGAGCGATGATTTGCGCGCGCGCGCGGAGCAGGCTCAGCGGGGAGCCGACACACCCGAGATCGAGCGCGCCGCGCGCCTGCTCACCGAGGCCGAAAGACCGGTCGTAATGGCCGGCACCGACCTCTACTGGGGCCACGGAGAGCGGGCGTTGTTGGAGCTCGTCGAGGCCTTGCGCATACCGGTCTTCCTGAATGGCCTGGCACGCGGGTGCATAGCGGCAGACCACGAGTTGTTCTTCTCGAGGACCCGCTCCCAGGCGCTCCAAGGGGCCGATGTGGCGCTCGTGATCGGTGTGCCGATGGACTTCCGGCTCGGCTTCGGGGGCTCCTTTGGCGAGAACACCGCGATCGTTGCGATCGACTCGGCCGAGCCCGAGCGCAGGCATCCTCGCGAGCCGCAAGTCGAGCTGTATGGGGCGCTCGAGCAGACCTTGCTCGACCTGCGCCTGGCTGCCGGCGCGCAGGCGCTCGCGAGCGACACTTGGCTGGCCGAGCTGAGGGCCGCCGAGACGGAGCGACGCGTGGCCGAGCGCGCCGAGCTCGCGGACGAGCGCGTCCCAGTTCACCCGATGCGCTTGTATGCCGAGCTCGCGCAGGTGCTGGACCGCGACGCGATCGTGATCGGCGACGGTGGCGACTTCGTGTCTTATGCGGGACGTGTCATAGACAGCTTTAAGCCCGGCTGTTGGCTGGATCCCGGGCCTTTCGGGTGCTTGGGCACAGGGCCAGGGTACGCGCTGGCCGCCAAGCTCGCTCACCCTGGGCGCCAAGTGGTGTTGTTGCTCGGCGACGGCGCTTTCGGATTCTCGGGGATGGAGTTCGACACGCTTGCTCGCCACGGGGTGAACGTGGTGGGGGTGATGGGCAACAACGGGATCTGGGCTTTGGAGAAGCACCCGATGGAGTTCTTGTATGGGTACTCGGTGGCGGCCGACCTGAGGTCCGGCACGCGCTATGACCAGGTGGTGGAGGCATTGGGCGGGCACGGCGAGCTGGTGGAGCGCCCAGGGGACGTCGGGCCCGCGATCGAGCGAGCGTTTGCGTCGGGCAAGCCAGCGCTCGTCAACGTACTGACCGATCCCAAGGTGGCTTACCCGCGCAAGTCCAACCTCGCGTAGGCCGGCAGGCCGGGCACGGTTAGGCGGGGTGTAGCCCGCGAGCGGCACGGTCAGGTGAGACGCGACCGGACCGCTGGGGCGAATATAAGGAAGCCGCCCGGGTCGGACGGCTTCCTTAGGGGCTTGACCTCGAGACGTAGGCAGGGGTGCAAGTCTCGAGGTCGGGGTAGCTGACCCGGATAGCCGGGTCTATGGACCGGGGGTGGAGTTCGCGCGGCAGAGCCTCGCCCTCCACTGCCGATACGGGTGTGTCGGTGTGAGCTGGCGATCAATTGAATGGATCGTCGTCCGTTCGTATAGATGTCCATGCGCCTGCGGGAATTAACCAAGCCCCGCAAGGCGCAGGGTGCCACCACGCAGGATGTCGTGCTCGGAGACTTCCACCCGGTCAAGCCCGAATGCCTTCATCGCCTCGTCCAAGAGGATCATGCCTGCCACGATCGTGGGCGCTCGGTCGGGATGCAAGCCGACCACCTCCCGGCGCTGGGCTTCGCCCAGACCGGCCAAACGCGCGATCAAGAGTTCCACCGTGGCAAGCAGCAAGGGATAGCCATGCACACGCTCAGGGTCATAGGGGTCGAGCTCTTGATCGATCGCGGCGGCCGAGGTAGCCGTGCCGGCAACCGCGATGCCCCGCTTGACAGCGGAGCGCTGCTCGGAGGGCAGGCCGGCGTGGAAGATAGCGCGCGTGTCGGCCGCCAATGCCTGGAGCTCATCGGGCGAGGGAGGGTCGCTGTGAATGTGGCGCTCACTCATGCGCAACACTCCCGCCTGCACCGACACATGAAAGGAGGCCTCATGGTCGGTGCCCACGATGAACTCGGTCGAGCCTCCGCCGATATCGATCACGACGGTCGGCTCGGCCGAGGAGCCGTCGCGGTCGCTCATCGCGCCGAGGAAGGTGAGCTGGGCCTCTTCATCGCCCGAGAGGACCCTCGCATCGAGGCCGAATTCGGAGCGAACCCGAGCGGTGAACTCGGCGCCATTGGAGGCGTCCCTGACGGCAGAGGTGAGTACCGCCAGGTTCGCCTCGCACCCGAAGCGATCCATCGTGGCTCGATAATCGACGAGCGTCTCCATGACGCGGGCAATCGCCTCCTCGGAGAGCTTGCCGCCGGCGTCTACCTCCTCGCCAAGGCGGGTCACCTGGGACTCGCGGTGGAGGTCCTTGATTGCGCGTGTGCCCCGATCGACGTCGGCGACAAGCAAGCGAGTGGAGTTGGTGCCGATGTCGACGACGGCCGTGCGCATGGGCGGGGATCGTAGAGGCCGGCGGGCCTGGGTGGTGTTGTGACGCGCACGTGGGCCTCGTGCGACTTGGGAGCCCGCCGGTGGTTGTGTTGATTTGGCATGACTTGTGGCGTGCGCACGCGTAAGGCGCGGAGTGTTGTTCGATTCGGCATGACTCGCGCATGCGTGCGAAGGTGCCAGCTATAGGGCTCGTGGCGGGATCCGGCGCCCAGGGCTTCTAAGGGGACGCGCTTTTTGCTAGAACATGGGTGCGACGCGGGGTGGAGCAGTCTGGTAGCTCGTCGGGCTCATAACCCGAAGGTCGCGGGTTCGAATCCCGCCCCCGCTATGGATTCGCGACGACTGGCGTGCGGCGGACGTGACGGCTGTCAGCGCTCCATGAGGATTCCGCCCTGTAGAGCCAAATGGTGCTCTAGCTCTCTTGTGGCGGAGTGGCGCTTTCGGTGGTCACTATTGGGTCCATAGCGATTTGATCGCTATGGACCCGCGACGGGAGCGTTTCGCGGCTACGTCGGCGAGGAGGCTTTGATTTGTTCGGCCGCGAGTCGTTGGGTCTTGGGGCGAGCCTGGCTCAGTGTGCTCGATGTGGAAGACGACTTTGGTGCCGTTGACGGTTTCTTCCTCCGATTTCGACGTCCGCTACCAGACCGCGACCACTTCTGATCACAGTTCGGCGGCGAAAGCCTCAACCAGCGTCTCGACAGGATTAGCGCGACTTAGGCGCGAGTGGTTACGTTCCGCATCGCAGAGTGGTGGGCGCCATCAAGACGTATCGACCCCAGTCAAACCCAGCGCCCACCCAAGTTTGACTGCGATCAGCAGTCGAGGACGGGTTGTCCCAAGCGATCTACAAGATCAGCAAGCATGCTGGCACTCCGGTTGCGAAAGAAAGCATCGCCGTCGCCTGATAAGACTCACTGGAGCGTCCGAACCGCGAGATGCGCTGCGCATGCCTGATCAACCACTCATCCAGATCGACAACCGCAAGGACTTCCTGCTGCTTGTGCTCGCCGCCCACGGAGAGCGCAAGGACGCCGAGCCGGTTGTCGGCGTGACTCGGCTTCAAAAGTATCTATTCCTTCTGCAGAAGGAGCATGGCTGGGATCAGAAGTTCCAGATCTCGGACTCCTATGCGTTCGAGGCCTACGACTATGGGCCGTTCGACGCCCAGCTCTACGACGACCTTGTGATGCTCGAGAACGCTGGGTTGATCGAGACGAGTTCGGCGGGACCGGAGCCAAGCGCCGAGAACAACGAGTCCCGTCGTCGGGACTTCGACTGGGCGACTGTTGATCGCGAACTCGCGCCATGGGAATCGGAGGATCAGATCCAGCGCTACACCCTGACCGACCGAGGGCGGAAGTTCGCGAGCCGCTATGAGATCTCCCCTGAGGATGAAGAGGTGCTAGCCAAACTCAAGAGCAGATGGAACGGGCGGCCGCTGCAGGAGCTGCTGCGCTGGCTATATCAGACCTATCCAGAGTGGGCGACTAATACGCGGCTCACCCATCTAAGGGCCTAGATGGCCTCTGCGGGGAGGACTGAACGTAGAAGGGGCCGAGGCGCGGGACTCAGCGTGACAGGCTTCCCGCGGACAAGTCGTCTTGACCAGCCCGAGCGGCTGCAAGATGGGCGTATCGCCGCGCTACCGGCGCCGATCCCCGAGCTAGCCCTGTTCCCTCCGGTAGCAGACGCACTCGCCAGTGACGGCTACACGAGCTGGCGTGAAGTCTCATTCCTCGGCAGCTGGATCGATCTCTACGCTCGCACAGATACGGGACACACCATCGCAGTGGAGTTGAAGGTCGCCGACTGGAGACGCGCGCTTGTTCAGGCACGATTGCTGCGGAACAGCGCCCACTCTGTCTATGTAGCCCTGTGGGCACCGTATGTCCACCGCGCGATGACCAGCGAGGGGCAGGCGCTTCTAGCGGGCGCGGGCATAGGGCTGCTGAGCGTAAATGGCCGCTGTACAGTGAAGCTTGCGTCAGCGACGAACGAGCCGCGCTATCTCGAGCACGTACATCTTCCCCAGCGCCCGTCACGGCGAGCGCGATGAGAGACGGCATGGGCGGCTGGCCTGAGCAGGCACGGCATTGCTTGCGTCTGGGCGCGATGAATGACAAGGCGATTGTGGAGTCCGAGCAGGACAGCTTCGACGTGCTCGTGCTGCAGGCGAACCTCGCTATATCAGCCCGCAAGGCTCTCAGTTCCTGGGTAGGGATGCAGAAGCCGTTCTGGATCGACCCGATCGCTTATACGTTTGCGGCCGCGCCCGCGTACCTGATGAGCGAGCAGAAGCTAAAGCGCGGCGAGCCCGAGATGCAGGTCACGTATAAGCGGACGTTCAGAGACCTAGCAGAGGTGTACGGCGAGCCCTTCTCGCGGGTACTCGAGGAGCGGCGCTCCCTTCGGCCCGAGGACTTCGACCCGCAGGAGGATCAGCGGGTGGTGGAGAGGATGCTGGAGTGGCAGAGGACAGTCTTGTCTCCGCCAGCGGAGGACGCGAAGTTCTTTGAAGACGAGGAGATGGCGCTGGAGCCGGTGCTGTTGACCGTGCCGAACCTTCCGCTACAGCCGGACGTCGAGCGGGAGGAAGAGCCCGCGTGGCTCCCGGTCAACGTGAGATTGGTCGAGGCCGCAGCGACGATCCATGACCCAAGCCGACTGGCGGCCGGCCTCCTGATCGAGGAGAGCTTGTTCGACTCCAGGTCGCAGCTCGATAGGGTCGGTCAGGCATATCAAGCGATCCCAGCGGATCACATTTGGCTGTGGGTGAGCGACAACAATGAGATCGACATGACGATCCCCCGTGCGCGGCGTCTACGTGATCTGGTGCGGAGTCTTGTCGAGAGCGGCAAGCAGGTCCATCAAGCGTTTGGCGGATCGTTCTCGACACTGCTGCTACGCGATGGCCTGACTTCGGTTGGACACGGTGTGGGTTACTGGGAACACAAGTCGTGGGAGCCGCTGGCGGGTGGGGGACTGCCCACCCTTCGCTATTTCTATCCGCCTCTCGGCCAGAGACTACGTTTCCTAGATGTCGACGCCCTAGTTGATGCTCTCGTCGAGGACACGGAGGAGTTCCACCTAGAGGTGTGCGACTGTGAGGTCTGCCGAGAAACATTGGAGGGCAACCTTGGCAACTTCGCCGCATATGGCGCGGTCGTGGTTCGTGAGCGCCGCGATCGCTCCGGTCGCGTGATCGAGTACGACGTGCCTCAGCCCTCAGCACTCACGCTCAGTAAGCGCCACTACCTGCGCGCGAAGGCTAGGGAGGTCGCGAGATTCCTCGCGACTGACTTCGATCCTCAGGTGCGTCTGGCTTATCAGATTGATCGTCACGAGCGTGGCCAACAAATCGTCGATCCGGGGCATCTGAAGGTGTGGCGGGCCGCACTGGCGGAGCACGCGGGCACATCGGCGTAGGGGGCGCTATGACGCTCGGGCACGAAGAAGCGGTCGCACTCGCCGCCGGTCTGACCGGTGTATTGGCGGTCCCGTTGGCTGTCGCGACGTTCTTTGCCGAGCGCGTGGCCAGCACGCTTCGTCGTCATAAGGGACTCAGGGCGGCGCTTCTTGGCGGTCTTTTCATCTCCGGCCTCTACTTGCTGGTCTGTGCTGCCGTGGCATGGTGGGCCTGGAATCAGGCGATCGCAAGCGGCACAGCCCTAATCTGGAACGTACCAAGCGAAATCGTTTTCGCGGTTTTGTTCGTGCCACCGATCTTCTTCGCTGTCCTTTGTGTCGTCGGTGGCGGGATCGGGCTCGGCAAAGCGACTCGGGACAAGAAACGCGAGAAGCCAGTATGACCGTTGCGCTGCGACTTCTTTCTCGTGACCAGATGAACGCGCTGCACGAGTGCCAGCTCCACGAGGTGCTCTGCCGCGATTACCACGAGCAGGTCGTCGCTGTGCTCTCACCACTCGACACTGTGTACGTTGGCGATCCCAACGTGTCTCTCGACGAGGTTCAGCGACTGGTGCGCGACAGGCTACGGTCGATCTCCGGACTCGAAGACAAGATCATCGACGCGGTCGAGGCGGGCGGGCTCAGCCTTCGCGAGCCAGAGCTTTGGCTGGCTCTTGCCTGTTGGGTCGTTGAGAACCAACTCGACGGACGGCCAGACTGGAATCCAACAAAGCGGCCAAACGCTTAGCTCGATGAGCGGCGGGGCGACTCGGATACGGGCCTCAGAGGGCCATCAGACCGTCGAGAGACGAGCTAGGCGCTCGCATTGTCTGACATGGAGTTGCCCTTGTACCACGATCTCGACTTTCTCGTGCGCAACGTGCGTGATGTGGGCCTCGATTTGTCCCGAAGCCTGGGGAGATGACGTTCTACCGCGACTTGTCCAGAACCTCAAGGCATGCAGGCTCCCGCGCCTCAGATTCGCACGCAGCCGATGGAGCCCAACGGCCAATCACCATCACCGCTCGATCTTCTTCGCCTGATGCCGCATGCCGTAGGGCACGAGGGCGGGCGCAAATCGACGGGCACGAACTCGGCGACCGAGTCGTGGGCGGTTATGCGCAGTGATGGGGAACGATCGAGATTATGCCCGTACGGAAGGGCTACGCAGCAATAGAATCTGTGCCAGCATAAATGGAGTGACCGTCACTGTTATCCAAAACAGAAACCATCCTCTGCTGTGTTCCATCGCCAGGACGGCACTCGCAAGCCCAAGCCCAGCTAGGATTGCAATTCCACACCAGATGCCAACAGTGTGAAGGTTTGGCAAGAAACCGGATCGTGGCTCAGGCAGATGACCTGCGGCAAAAGCAACGTAACCGACGCTCAACGCGAAGACCGCAATTTCATAGAGATGCCTCGCGGTTTGAGTGTAGGCAGGCTCTAGAGATGGCAATATTGCATGTGCTATGAATGTGAGGGATACTCCAGCAAGTATCGTCGCGACAAGAGTGACCGGGTGGAGCGGCAGGTTTTCATCAGCGCGAGGAGTTTGCCCTCGCAACACCCATGCATATAGTAGCCAGGTCCCTGAGACCAGTAGCGCTAGGATTGCGATCCACCATACGAAGACAGCACCGAGGATGAGGATAATCGCGAGCAGGGTGGCCCCCAGTGCCTGGCGTAGG
>DATMPT010000137.1:0-5362 GCA_035567355.1 Solirubrobacteraceae bacterium | reverse complement strand
GATCACCCAGAAAGGCATCGGCAACGGCATTTCGCTGCTGATCTTCGCGTCGATCGTCGCGCGCCTGCCCAGCGGCGTGCAGACGTGGTGGACCACTCAGGACCAGGTATTCAAGGTGATGATGCCCTTCCTCGTGCTGGCCGTGGTCGCGGGCATCGTGTTCGTGCAGGAGGGTCAGCGAAGGATCCCCGTGCAGTACGCCAAGCGCGTGATCGGCAGGCGCATGACCGAAGGCGGACAGACGTATTTGCCGCTGCGCCTGAACATGGCGGGCGTGATCCCGGTGATCTTCGCCGCGAGCATCATGGCGTTCCCGCCGACCGTCGGCCAGCTGATCAAAACCCCGTGGGCCAAAGACGTGTCGAACTTCTTTACGCCCAACGGCTGGCACTACATACTGGGCGAGTCGCTCTTTATCATCGTCTTCGCCTACTTCTATACGGCCGTCACCTTCAACCCGGTCGACCAGGCCGACAACCTCAAGAAGTACGGCGGCTTCATTCCCGGCGTGCGCCCCGGGCGCCCGACCGCGGAATTTCTCGACCGGATCCTCGCGCGGCTGACGTTTCCCGGTGCGCTCTTCCTGGCCGCCGTGGCCGCGCTGCCCGCGATCCTGATCGCGCGCACACACCAGAACTTCTTCTTCGGTGGCACCTCGATCCTGATTGTGATCGGGGTGGCCTTGGAAACGATGAAGCAGCTGGAGGCGCAATTGATGATGCGCAGCTACGAGGGCTTCTTGAAGTAGGGCCTCCGCTCCACGCTTTGCGGGGGCCATTGGCCGGCACCGTTCGGGACACTCGCGAAGACCTCCGCGGCCAGCGCCAGCGGGTAGTCTCCTCACTCGATGGCCGAGACGAATCTCATCCTGCTGGGTCCCCCCGGCGCAGGCAAGGGTACTCAAGCAGAGCGCCTGCAAGCCGACTTCGGCTTGGCGCACATCTCCACCGGTGACATGTTGCGCGCCCAGGTGGCCCAGGGCACCGCGCTGGGCAAGGAGGCCGAGAAGTACATGAACGCGGGCGAGCTGGTACCCGACGAGGTGATCCTTGGCATGATCGGC
Organism: Solirubrobacteraceae bacterium; assembly: GCA_035567355.1. Taxonomy (GTDB): domain Bacteria; phylum Actinomycetota; class Thermoleophilia; order Solirubrobacterales; family Solirubrobacteraceae; genus Palsa-744. The sequence goes on along the minus strand of DATMPT010000137.1, from coordinate 4,299 downwards.
CAGCGCATCGGCGAGCAGGACGCGCGCGAAGGATTCCTGCTCGACGGCTTTCCACGCAACACGGCTCAGGCCGATGCGCTTGGGAAGACGCTGGCCGGGTCCGAGCGGCGCTTGACCGCGACCATCTTGATCGATGTGCCCGACGACGAGGTGGTGCGGCGTCTGGGGGGGCGACGCGTGTGCACGAAGAGCGGCCATGTCTACCACGTGGAGTTCGATCCCCCCAAGCGCGAGGGGATTTGCGACCAGGACGGCTCGCGCTTGATCCAGCGCGAGGACGACAGCGAGGAGACGATCCGCCGGCGCCTGGAGGTCTACGCCCGCCAGACCGCTCCCCTGATCGACTATTACGAGGACGCGGGTCTCTTGCGACGCTTCGATGGGCAGCGCCACCCCGACGAGGTCCACGACCACATCAGGGCGACCATCGCGACGCTTCGCTTGGAGGACGAGCTCTAGCGTTCTGCATTTGCGGGCCACGCACTCGGTCCTGGCCTGGCCCCGCCGGCTGCCCGTAGCTCCGCGTCGGGCGATAAGGACTGGCTCAGCCGGAAAGATAAGCTGCTGGGGTGATTATCAAGAAGTCATCCGAGGAGATCGAGAAGATGGCCGCCGCCGGGCTGATCCAGGCCGCCACACTCGACCTCATCGCCGGCAAGATCCGTCCGGGCGTGTCGACCGAGGAGCTTGACGCGGCCGCTGAGCGCTTCATCCGCTCCCAAGGGGCCACGCCGACGTTCAAGGGCTATCGCGGCTTTCCAGGCTCGATTTGCGCCTCGCCCAACTCGATGATCGTGCACGGCATCCCCGGTAGGTATCGCCTGGAGCGCGGAGACATCCTGTCGGTGGACATCGGCGTGACTTTCGATGGCTGGGTGGCCGACGCGGCACGCACGTTCGCCGTGGGAGAGATGGCGCCGCTCGCACAGAACCTCTTGAGCGCCACCGAGCAGGCACTGTATGCGGGCGTGGAGAAGTGCGTCTCGGGTAACCGCATGGGCGACGTCTCACATGCGGTCCAGAGGGTGTCAGAGCGGGCCGGCTTGTCGGTTGTGCGCTCGCTTGTGGGTCACGGCGTCGGCAAAAGCATGCACGAGGATCCCCAAGTCCCCAACTACGGGCGCGCCGGCAAGGGCCCGATGCTGGAGGAGGGCATGGTGCTGGCGATCGAGCCGATGACAACCGCCGGACGCCCCGCCGTACGCGTGGCGAGCGATGGCTGGGCGATCTTCTCCCAGGACGATTCGCTGGCCGCGCACTTCGAGTTCACGGTGGCGATCACTTCCGCGGGCCCCCGTATCCTGACGCCCTGGCACCTGCCCGCGCACGAGCGCTCCTCCGGAGTGTCCAGGCAGGCCGCGACCTCGGCCTAGGAATTGCTAACATCCGCTGTCCTGCTCGAATGCGTGGAAGCTTGGCGCGTTAGGGCAAAACCACGACGCGGTAGCGGCGGCCGTCCCGGCAGCCAGAGCCGGGTCGCCGGGACCAGCCGAAAGGGATCATGAAGGTAAGACCGTCGGTCAAGCCGATGTGCGAGAAGTGCAGAATCATCCGCCGCCACAAAGCGGTCTTGGTGATCTGCCAAAACAAGCGTCACAAGCAAAGGCAGGGCTGACCGGCAGATGGCACGTATCGCCGGGGTCAACCTCCCTTTGAACAAGCGCACCGAGATCGGGCTGACCTACATCTATGGCATCGGCCGCTCGACCTCAAACAAGATCTTGAGCGAGGTCGATGTGAGTCCTGACACCTACATTCGTGACCTCACCGAGGATGAGATCTCCCGCTTGCGCGACGAGATCGACCGCTCCTTGACCGTCGAGGGCGATCTGCGCCGCGAGCGCTCGCAGGACATCAAGCGCCTGCAGGAGATCGCCTGCTATCGCGGCTTGCGACACCGCCGTGGTTTGCCTGTGCGCGGGCAGAAGACGAAGACCAACGCCCGCACCCGCAAGGGTCCTAAGCGCCTGCAGGTAGCCGGCAAGAAGAAGCTGAAGAAGTGATGGCAGCCCCCAAGCGTCCAGCGCGCGGCCGTCGTCGCCAAAAGAAGAACGTGCCGATCGGCCAGGCCCACATCAAGACTTCGTTCAACAACACGATCGTTTCGCTGACGGACATCACGGGCAACGTGATCGCCTGGGAGTCCGCGGGTGGCGCCGGCTTCAAGGGCTCGCGCAAGTCCACGCCGTTTGCCGCCCAGGTGACGGCCGACGCGGCGGCGCGCAAGGGGATGGAGCAGGGGCTGCAGAAGGTGGAGGTCTACGTCAAGGGCCCCGGTTCGGGGCGCGAGACGGCGATCCGCTCCCTGCAGGCCGCCGGCTTGGAGGTCACCGGTGTAAAGGACGTGACCCCTCAGGCCCACAACGGATGCCGACCGCGCAAGCGCCGGCGCGTATAACCAATTGATCGCAGAGAGCTAGGTTCATGGCAAGAGACACAGGCCCACAGTGCAAGCAGTGCCGCCGGGAGGGACAAAAGCTGTTCCTCAAGGGCGAGCGCTGCCTGACCGACAAGTGCGGCGTCGAGCGACGCTCCTACCCGCCTGGAGAGCACGGCCGGGGCCGCCAGAAGCAGAGCGAGTACCGCCTGCAGCTGCGCGAGAAGCAGAAGGCCCGCCGCTACTACGGAGTGCTCGAGAAGCAGTTCCACGGCTACTACGAGAAGGCTTCGCGCCAGCCCGGGATCACCGGCGAGAACCTGCTCGCGCTGCTCGAGTGCCGTCTCGACAACGTGATGGTCCGCCTCGGCTTCGCTGCCTCGCGCAGGCAGGCACGGCAGCTCATCCGTCACGGTCATTGGACGGTCAACGGCCGCCGGGTGGATATACCCAGCTACCAGGTGCGCCCTGGCGATGTGATCGCGATCAAAGCCGATACGCCGGCGATGCAGGTGGTAAGGGACGCCACCGAGCTGACCGGACAGATTCCCGCGTGGCTCCAGGCCGACCACGAGTCGCTCACGGCCAAGGTGCTGCGCAGGCCGGAGCGGCGAGAGGTGGCCGCGCCGGTGCAGGAGCAGCTCATCGTCGAGCTGTACTCGAAGTAGAAGCTTCCCCGCACCACCTCTTGGGGGTGGTGCGCCAGAGCCGGTGCACTCCCAGGGCGCCGGTTTCACACCAACACGAGGATAGGACCCCGATGCTCGACTTCCAAATCCCCCGGATCACCAGCGAGTCCGTGGAGCAGAACCGTGGCACGTTCACCATCGAGCCGCTCGACCGCGGTTTCGGCTACACGTTCGGCAATTCGCTGCGGCGTGTCCTGCTGTCCTCGCTCGCCGGCGCCGCTGTCACGAGCGTGCGCATCGAGGGCGTGGCGCACGAGTTCTCCACCGTGCAAGGCGTCAAGGAGGACGTGACCGACATCGTGCTCAACCTGAAGGGCATCGTGTGCCGCATGCACTCCGACGCTTCAGAGGTGGAGGCACCGCTCGTCGTGACCGGCCCCGGTGAGATCACCGCCAAGGACATCGACCTGCCCGCCGGTGTGGAGATCCTCAACCCGGGCGTCCACATCGCGACGCTCGAGAAGAAGACCAAGCTGGAGCTCTACATGACGATCGGGCGCGGTCGTGGGTACCGGCCCGCCGAGGAGAACAAGTCGCCCGACCAGCCGATCGGGGTGATCCCGATCGACTCGATCTTCTCGCCCGTGCGCCGCGTCGCGTACGCGGTCGAGCAGGCCCGCGTGGGACAGAAGACCGACTTCGACAAGCTCACCTTGGACATCGAGACCGACGGCTCGATCGAGCCGCAGGCCGCCTTGCGCGAGGCTGCTGAGCTGCTCATCTCCCAGCTTGCGATCTTCACGGACGCTGATCGCATCCAGGAGTTGCGGGCGGCGCCCGGCGGCCAGCTCGACGGCCACGGCCTCGCGGTCGGTGGGGGCGGCGGGGTGGGCGGGTCCCAGGCGCTGCAGGGCGAGGAGTGGAGCATTCTGATCGAGGAGCTCGAGCTCGGGGTGCGCTCCTACAACTGCCTCAAGCGCGCCGGTATCCAGACCGTGGGAGACCTCATCTCAAAGTCCGAGGGCGAGCTCAACGCGATCCCCAACTTCGGCAAGAAGTCGATCGACGAGGTCATCGAAACCCTCGAGGCACGAGGATTGCACCTGCGCCAGCACTGAGGGAGAGTTCGCGCGCGCGGTCGGCGCTCTAGACTCCCGAACCCATGCGCCACCAGAAGACACGAAACAAGCTGAGCCGGGACTCGGCCCACCGCAAGGCGCTGCTCATGAACCTGAGCAAGGAGATCATCGAGCACGAGCGGATCAAGACGACCGCGCCGAAGGCGAAGGCGGT
>DATMPT010000136.1:0-2728 GCA_035567355.1 Solirubrobacteraceae bacterium | reverse complement strand
TCCCTCCCTGACCGGCATCGCCGTCGAAGCGATTCATCTTGGCGCCGAACACGCCAAGCACCACCAGGGCTCCTTGAAGGCCGAAGATCGCCACAAGTTGCTACTGGTCGCGATCGCGATCGTCGTGGCCGTGCTCGCGCGCTGGGCACTCACCTACTTCCGCCGGCTGATCGCCGGCAAGGTCTCGCTCGGCATTGAGTACGACCTGCGCGAGCGCCTTTACACCCATCTACAAAAGCTCGAGCTGGGCTTCTTCGATCGCCAGCAGACGGGCCAGCTCATGTCGCGCGCCACGGTGGACCTGCAGGCCGTGCGCTTCTTCCTCGGCTACGGGCTCGTGTTCATCATGCAGTCCCTGCTCACGATCGCGCTCGCCGGGATCGCCATGCTCGTCACCAACCCCGGGCTCGCCTTGATCTCGCTGGCGCCCGTTCCCTTTGTCGTGCTCATCTCCTACCGCTATGGCCGTCGTGCGCGGCCGGCGATTCAGGAGACCCAGCAGCGCATCGGCGAACTGACCGCCGACGCCGAGGAGAACATCTCCGGTGTTCGCGTCGTCAAGTCCTTCGCGCGCGAGCCGCGCCAATTGGAGCGCTTCTCGCGCAGCGTCACACGCGTGTTCGACCAGTCGATGGTGGCCACCCGCCTCGAGGCCCGCTACAACCCAATGATCGGCTTCCTGCCCCAGCTTGGCTTGGCGGCCGTCCTCTTGGTGGGCGGCGAGAGCGTGATCCACGCCAACCTCAAGCTCGGCGGATTCACCGCGTTCTACCTCTACCTGAACATGCTTGTCGGACCGATGCGCTCGCTCGGCGTGACGTTGAACCTCGCCCAGCGAGCGACAGCCTCCGGCGCTCGCATCTTCCAGTTGCTCGACCGCGAACCACGGCTGACCGAGCCCCAAGGTGCGCCCGCGCTGCCGGCCGGCAGCGGTCATGTGGTCCTCAGAGGGGTGACCCTGCGCTATGACGGCGACCAGGAGTTCGTGTCCCATCCGCCCATCAGCGGCGCAAGCCCTGCCGGCGACGGTGCGAGCGCCACAAACGGCACTGGTCCTACGGCCAACGGCGCGGGCTCCCTCGCCGATGGCGCAAGCACAATGCCCAACGGCCCGAGTGCCGCGTCCAATGGTAATGCCGCCAACGGACGCTCGCGCGCGGTGCTGAGGGACATCGACCTCGACGTGCCCGCCGGGCGCACGATCGCGCTCGTCGGGGCCACAGGCTCCGGCAAGACGAGCATGGTGTCGCTCATATCGCGCCTCTACGACGTCAGCACAGGCGAAGTTTTGCTCGACGGGGCAGACGTGCGCAGTGTCAGCCTGAGCTCGCTGCGCAAAGCGATCGCGGTTGTGAGCGACGACCCGTTTCTGTTCTCGGCCAGCGTCGCCGAGAACATCGCCTACGCCCGGGCGGGCGGGCCTCCGGTATCACGCGCCGAGATCGAGTTGGCCGCGCGGCGCGCACAGGCGCACGAGTTCGTGGAGCGCCTGCCCCAAGGCTATGACACAAGGGTGGGAGAGCGCGGACTAACGCTGTCTGGAGGCCAGCGCCAGCGCCTGGCGATCGCGCGGGCCCTACTCGCCAACCCGAGGGTCTTGATCCTCGACGACGCAACTTCCTCGGTCGACGCCTCCACCGAGCAGTCGATCAAGCTGGCCTTGGCCGAGGCGATGGCCGGACGCACGACGTTCGTGATCGCCCACCGCCTCTCGACGATCGCCTTGGCCGATGAGATCGCAGTGCTCGACCACGGCAGGCTGATCGCCCACGGCAGCCACGACGAGTTGCTGGAGCGCTCGGAGCTGTACCGCGAAATCGTTGAGAAGGGGTTGCCCGAGAGTGTGTTCATGACCAAGGAGACCTGCGAGCGCGAGGTGAGCAGCCTGTGAGCGCGCATGGCGGTGGACGCGCTGTGGTGACAGGGCGTTTCGGGCCGCAATGGACCGGCGAGCGCGCGAGTAGGCACACGCGAGCGCGCAACCTACGCGGACTGATCGGGCTGATCGGGCCGTATCGCCTGCGTGCCTCGCTGATGCTCGTAGCGCTGGCGGCCGGCACGGCCGCCTACCTCGCCCCACCACTGCTGGCCAAGGCCGCGATAGACAGCGGCATCGAAAAGCACGACACCACAGCGCTCGTCCTGATCGTGATCGCCTTCCTGGCGGTGGCGATCTTGTTCTGGGTGATGACCTACGTCCAAACGTATCTGGTCGGCTGGGTCGGCCAGCGCGCGCTCGCGGACCTGAGGGTGCGCATCTTCACCCACCTGCAGACGCTCCCCATAGGTTTTTATGAGAGCCGCCCGGCGGGCGTGCTGATCTCGCGCATCACAAACGACGTGGAGGCGCTTGACAGTCTCGTCACCGACTCGGTCGTGACGCTATTCCAGGCTGGCCTCACGCTGATCGGCGCGGTGGTGGTGCTGCTGTTCCTCGACCTGCGCCTGGCCCTGCTCACATTCTGCGTAGTGCCCTTGGTCGCGGCGGGCAGCCTGTGGTTCCGGCTCGCCTCCGCCGGTGCGTTCCGGCGCACGCGCGAGACGATCGGCTCGATAACCGCCTACCTGCAAGAAACCCTCTCGGGCATCAGGGTGGTGCGCAGCTTCAGTCAGGAGCCCGTCCACAGGGCACGCTTCGCCGAGCTCAACGAGGACAACCGCGCGGCGAACATGGTGACCGTGCGCCTGAACGCAAACTATTTCCCCGCCGTGGAAATGCTCTCGGGGG
>DATMPT010000135.1:0-2994 GCA_035567355.1 Solirubrobacteraceae bacterium | reverse complement strand
GGCCGAGCGCAAAGTGGGGCTGGACATGGAGGGCTTCGAGGCGGCGATGGCCCATCAGCGCGAGCTGGCACGCACCGCCGCCGGAGGGGAGAGCGGCGACGAGCGCGCGAGCCAGGCGGCCGGTCGCTTGGTCGCCGAGCTGGAAGGCGTCGAACCGACTGAGTTCCTCGGCTACGAGCAGCTGGAGGCGCAGAGCAAGCTCGTGCGGGTGCTGAAGGCAGCCAGCGAGGACCCGAGCCATCCCACGCTCGAGGTGTTCGCCCAGCGCACCCCCTTCTATGCGGAAAGTGGGGGCCAGGTGGGAGACACGGGCACGATCGAGAGCGAGACGGGCCGGGCTCGCGTGATCGACACCGACAGGCCGCTCGAGGGGATCATCCGCCACCGCGTGCGGCTCGAAGCGGGCACACTCGTGGAGGGCCAGGAGGTCACCCTGCGCGTGGACGAGGCAAGGCGGGACGCGATCAGGCGCAGCCACACGGCCACCCACTTGCTGCACTGGGCTCTGCGTAAGACCTTCGGCTCACAGCTGCAACAGCAGGGCTCTCTTGTCGAGCCCGACTACCTGCGCTTCGACTTCAACCACCACGCCCAGCTCACCGACGAGGACGTCGCGCGGATCGAGGAGCTCGTGATCGGGGACATCCTCGCCGACGAGCCCGTGGAGACGACGGAGGAGACGCTCGCGAGCGCGCGAGCCGAGGGTGCTATGTCGTTCTTCGGCGACAAGTACGGCGAGATCGTGCGTGTCGTGCGAGCCGGCGAGCACTCGGTCGAGCTGTGCGGCGGGACCCACGTTGGCGCACTTGGACGAATCGGGGCGTTTGTCGTGCGCAGCGAGTCCTCGGTGGGCGCCAACCTGAGGCGCATCGAGGCGCTCACGGGCAAGGTCGCGCACGAAGACCACCGGCGCGCACGCGGGCTGTTGCATACGGCGGCCGAGTCCTTGCACGTGGCGCCAGACTCGGTGCCGGAGGCGATCGCTCGCCTGCAGGACACGCTCGGCCAAGAGGAACGCCGCCGTAAGGCACTGGCGGCGGAGGCCGATCGCGAACTGGCGTCCTCGCTAGCCGAGTCGGCTAGCGAGGGGATCGTCATTGCGCGCCTAGACGAGCGCGACCAGCAGGCATTGCGGGCTATCGCCGCGGACTTGATCACACGCGAGGAGATCGAGGCGGTCGGCTTGGTCGGCTCGCCCGACGGCGAGGCCGTGGCTATCGCCGTGGCGGTCGACGGCGAGTCCGGCGACGCGCCAGCGGTGGTACGCGCCGCGGCCAAGGCGGTCGGCGGTGGCGGGGGAGGCAAGGACCGCCGCCTGGCGGTCGGCGGGGGCAGGAACGTGCACGAGATCGACACCGCGCTCGACGTGCTGCGCGGGGCTTTGGGCGCTGGCGCGCGTGCCTGAGCTCAAAGCGGGCGCGCCAGCGCCCGTCACCGTGCTTAGGCGCGCACGAGAGGACGATGTCACCGCGGTGCTCGATCTGTGGCGCGGAGCGGGCCCCAGCAGCGCAACGGATACGCGCGAGGGCCTGATCGGGCTGATGGCGCGCGACCGTGACGCGCTGAGGATCGCCGAGATGGACGGCGAGATAGTGGGGACGCTGATCGCCGCTTGGGACGGGTGGCGCGGGAGTATGTACAAGCTGGTCGTACACCCCGACCACCGCCGCCGGGGCCTAGCCAAGCAGCTCGTGAGAGAGGCAGAGCGCAAGCTGCACAGCGACGGTGCCGTGAGGCTGACGGCGGTCGTAGTAGACGACGACCCGGCAGCCATGAGCCTGTGGAAGTCAGTCGGTTATGAGCGCCAAGCGCACAGGGCTCGGTTTGTGAAGCACATATAGAGCTCCTTCGGCGACGTCCCTCCTATCGAGAGCCGGGAAGGAGTTCGGCGTGGCGGAGTCTTGTATGAGTAGGCATCGTCCCTGGGATTGCGTCCCTGGAATTGCCTGCCCTCATCCTGTCTCTCCGTTGCGTTTGACCGAAGGAGTCCCTCAGATGCGCTCAGCTTTGAAGCCTTGCATCCCCGCGCTTGTCGCATCGCTCGCGTTGGCTGCGTGCGGGAGCTCGAATGGCTCGGGCTCCTCGTCACAGACCAGCTCTACCCCGACTCCCACCACGGCGTCGTCGGGTGGTAGTGCGGTAGTCGTAAAGAGCGCCTCAAACGCCAAGCTTGGCACGACGGTGCTCGTGAATGCGCAGGGCGTGACTCTGTATCACCTCAGCGGTGAGCAGAATGGGAAGTTCATCTGCACGAGCTCTGCGTGTGTGCAGGTGTGGCATCCGGTGAGCGTGGCGTCTGGCACGCCGACCGGTACCGTCGGTTCGCTTGGAACGGTCAAGCGCCCCGATGGCACGGTACAGGTGACCTATAAGGGCATGCCGCTGTACACGTTCGCGTCCGACCAGAAGCCCGGGGAAGCCAACGGACAGGGCATCAAAGACGTGGGCACGTGGACCGCGGTGACGGTCAGCACCAGCGGTTCGGGGAGCGCCACTTCTGCGCCGGCTACGACTCCGGCGCAGACGGCTCCTCCGGCGAGCTCGGGCGGTGGAGGTGGCTATGGCTATTAGCCGCCGCGCGGTTGATGCGCCCTACTTGACGGTGTGTCCGGAGGAGTTGATCGCGTACCAGTTGCCTCCGAACGCTTTTTGTCCGACATATGAGGTTTCTCCGGGCCCGCTGTCGGCGCTGTAGAGGTAGAGGGCGTGGCCGGCATAGGTGACCTGTCTCGCCCCGCCCGGCAGTTTGATCGTGGATAGCAGCGAAGCTCGGACGCCGGGTCCCGCGACCGGTTTGCCGCTGGTCGTGAGCGCCGGCCATATTTCAGAGCAGCCGCTGATTTTGACGCAGATGTTGCTGTGCGGGCGATCTCGCGTGAACTCGTACAGAGTGCGACCCGAAGCGCTCACCAGGATCGTGCCGATGGCTGTGTGGCGCAGCCGGCTCTTCGCTGCTCGCGCGGCGCTGGCTGTCGAGTGAGAGTCCTGCGCGCT
>DATMPT010000134.1:0-8048 GCA_035567355.1 Solirubrobacteraceae bacterium | reverse complement strand
GTCGAGGTTGCGCGGCATCAGGTCGGCAGAGGCGATGTAGACGGTCTGTTCGTTGCCGCGCTCGAACGCGTACACGCGCGAGTGCTCGAGCAGTCGCCCCACGACGGACACCACGCGGATGTTCTCCGAGACTCCGGGTATACCCGGGCGCAGGCAGCAGATCCCGCGCACATTCAATTCGACGCGTACGCCCGCCATCGAGGCGCGGTAAAGAGCGCGGATGCAATGGCCGTCGACGAGCGCGTTCATCTTCATCGCGATCCGCCCCGGCGCCTGGGACGAGTGTGCGGCGATCGTCGCGTCGATCTCGGCGATCAGCCCCTCGCGCAGGTGGGCCGGTGCGATCAGCGCCTTGCGGTAGCGCAATGGGCGGCCGTAGCCGGTGAGGTTGTTGAACATGTCGACGACATCCGCGCCGATCTCCTCGTCGAGGGTGAACAGGCCGAAGTCGGTGTACAGGCGCGCGGTGGCGGAGTGATAGTTGCCCGTGCCCACGTGCACATAGTTGCGCACCCCGTCGCCCTCCCTGCGCACGACGAGCACGCACTTGGCGTGGGTCTTCAGGGCGGGCTGGCCGTATACGACGTGCACGCCCGCCTCCTCCAGCGCCTTGGCCCAGTGGATGTTCATGCGCTCGTCAAAGCGCGCCGTCAGCTCGACCAGCGCGACCGCCTGCTTGCCGCGCTCAGACGCCGCGATCAGGTCGGGCACGAGCGGGGAGTCGTCGCTCGTGCGGTACACCGTTTGCTTGATCGCCAGCACGTTGGGGTCGGCCACCGCCTGCTCCACGAAGCGCTCCACCGAGGTGGCGAACGAATCGTAGGGGTGGTGCACGAGCACGTCGCCTTCCCGCATGGCCGCAAATACGTCGGGGCGCTCGCCCTCGTGGCGCACCAAACGCGGGTGGGTGACCGGCACGTAGGGCGGATTGCGCAGCTCCGGCATCCCCGGCAGCTTCACGATCTGCCACAGGGCGCCCATGTCCAGAAGCCCGTCCACCGGGTAGACCTCGTCCTCGCGTACGCCCAGGAGCCCCACCAGCTCCTCGCGCAGCCGCTCGGAGCAGCTTGTGCCGACCTCCACCCGCACGATCTCCCCAAAGCGCCTCCTGCGGAGCTCGTCCTCGACCGCCTGCAGCAGGTCGGCGGCGTCATCTGAGACCTCCAGGTCTGCGTCCCTGGTGACCCTGAACACGTCGTAGTCCACGATCTCCATACCCGGGAACAGCGCATCGAGATGGTGGGCGATCACATCCTCGAGCGGCACGAGCGTCGTATGCATGCCGCCCCCTCCCGCCGCGCTGTTGGCTCCAGGCTCGCCGGCTGGGCGCACGGTCACGAAGCGCGGCAATATCTCGGTCGGCACCTTCACGCGCGCGAACACCGTCTCGCCGCCCGTCGGGTCGCGCACGAGCACAGCCAGGCTGAGCGACAGGTTGGAGATATACGGGAACGGCCTGCCCGGGGCCACCGCCAGGGGGGTCAGGGCGGGGAAGATCACGCGCCGGAAGTGCTGGGCGAGGTGGCCCCGCTGCTCGTCGTCGAGCTCTTCGAAGCTCACGACGTTCACGCCGTGCTCGGCCAGGGCGGGGCGTAGATTCCCTTCAAAGCAGTCACTCAGCCGCGCTCCAAGCTCGAGCACGCGCTCGCGGATCCCGGCGATCGTCTCAGACGGGGTGAGACCGTCCTGGGAGGGATTCTCCACGCCGGCGTCGATCTGGTCGTGCAATCCGGCCACCCGCACCATGTAGTACTCGTCGAGGTTGGTCGTATAGATCGCGGCGAACTTCACCCGCTCCAGGAGCGGCGTGGCTTCGTCCTCGCCGAGCTGCAGCACGCGCTCGTTGAAGTCCAGCCACGAGAGCTCGCGGTTGATGTAGAGCGAGGGGTCTTGCAGGTCTTGGTGGTGGCGCCTGCTGTCGTTCTCGTTGCTCGTCGTGGTGTCCAAGTCATCTATGCTCGCAGAACCTCATGGCTATGGCTCGTCAGCTCTGGCTGCTGCGTCACGCCGACGCGGAGCCGCACGGCACGCGTCCCGACGCAGAGCGCCAGCTGACCGAGCGTGGTCGTCGCCAGGCGGAGGTCGCGGGCGTTGCGCTTGCGCGGATGGAGGCCAGGTTCGGCGCGATTCTTGCCAGTCCCAAGGCGAGGGCCCGCGAAACGGCCGAGTTGGCGCTCGCGCGGATGGACGACTCCCAACGCGGGCTCTTGGAGCTGCACCCTTTGCTTGCGGGCGGTGTGCAAGCGCGCGAAGCGCTCGAGCTACTCGACGGTGTGAGCCCCAGCGGCTTCTCTTTGCTCGTCGGTCACGAGCCGGACCTCTCGGGCATCGTGGGCGAACTCACCGGCGCTCGCGTGGACTTGAAGAAGGGAGGCCTCGCGGTGGTGCGGCTAGGCGCCGGTGGCGCTGAGCTCGTACTCCTGCTGCGTCCCGCCGAGCTTGCCCTGATCGCGGGCGTCACGATCGCCAAGGACTAGCCCGGCGGCCCCGGCGCTGACGCTCGGGTCCTCGCCGTCCGCCGCGAGCTCCTGCTCAGCCTCCGCCGAGAGATCGGCTCGAGCCGACTCGGCGGCAAAGCGGTAGCCGATCCCGAAGTGCGTATGGATATAGCGCCATTCCGGCGACGCCTTCTCGAGCTTCTGGCGCAGCTTGCGCACGAACACGTCTACCGAACGGTCGCCGCGCACCATCGCATATCCCCACAGGCGCGAGTAGATGTCCTCGCGTTCGAGTACACGGCCTTCCCCGGCAGCGAGCAACTCGATCAGCTCGAACTCGCGGCGAGTCAGTCCGAGGCTGTCCCCGCGCACGAACGCCTGGAAGCGGTCGGAGCGGATTTCGACCTCGCCCGCGCTGACCGGCTTCGAGCCTGCTCGGCCCGCGATACGCCGCCTGCGGCGCACGAGGCCTTGTGCCCGGGCAATGACCTCCTCGGGGTGGCAGGGCTTGCTGACCCAATCGTCGGCTCCCAGCCGTAGCCCGCGCACCCTCTGGGCCACGGTGGACGGTCCGGTGCAGACGATCACGCCCAGGTCCGGCAGCTCTCCACACAGACGCTCGAGCCAAGTCCAAGCCTGCGGTCCGAGGACCGCCAAGTCCACGACGATGGCACTCAGGCGCATCGCCGCCACAGCCTCAACCGGCACCGGGCTAGCGAGCACGCGGTGCTCCCAGCCGAGGCGGTCCAGGCGCTTGCTGAGAACCTGGATGAAGCCGCTATCGCGGTCGAGTACCGCGATGCGCAAGGAGGATGTGGTCCCCGCGCCCGAAGCGACCCCTTCATCCTTGGAGAGGATCCCCGCCGTCATCTGCGTGCAGTGTATAGGCACTCCAGGCACCGAGTGCAAGAGATGCAGACGATGGTCACAGGATGTTTACATGCCTTTGCCGCGTTTTGCGGCGGTGCCGCGATCAGCTTGCAAGCGGGTTCGACTGGTCTGAGAACTCCCTGAACAGGCCGGTGACCACAAACGCGACCTGCTCGCCCACGTCGACCGCGTTATCGCCGATGCGCTCCAAGGCGCGAGCCACAAGGATCATGTGCATAGCCCACTCCCGCGTGTCCGGATCGTCGCCGATCTCCAAGGCGGTGCGAAAGATCTGCCGGTTCAAACGGTTGATCTCGCGGTCCTGGCGAGCCAGGTCTTCGGCCAATTCCACGTCGCGCCCGGAGAAGGCGGCCTTGCACTGCACGATCTCCGAACGCGCATGCGCGCCCATCTTCAAGATCATCTCCAATACCTCCGGTCTGACCGGCGGCTCATACCCTGAAAGCGGGATCAGCTTGGCGATGTTCACGCACTGGTCGCCCATGCGCTCGACGTGCACGATCACGTGCAACAAAGCTGCTACCAGGCGCAGGTCGCCCGCCACCGGCGCCTGGGTGGCCAGCAGCGAGAGTATTCCCTGGTGGACCTCCAGGTAGCGTCCGTCGACGCGGTCGTCGTCTGCGATCACCATCTGGGCGAGCTCGACGTCCTGGTGAGCAAGCGCCTCCAGGGTGCGGTCGAGCTGCTCGACCACCACATCCAGGCCGCCCAAGGCACGCGTCTCGAGCTCTTGCAGCTGCTGCTGGAAGTGCTGCCTGCCCTGTTGGCCTGTGAGCCGGACAGCCTGGCCAGCGTTCACTTCAGAGCCCACGGGCGCCTACCTCAACCGAACTTTCCGGTGACATATTCCTCGGTCCTCGAATCGCTCGGGTTGGTGAAGATCTGCTGTGTCGGGCCGACCTCCACGAGCTCGCCACCGAGCATGAACGCGGTGCGGTCGGCCACGCGGGCGGCCTGTTGCATGTTATGCGTGACGATCACGATCGTCACCTTGCTCTTGAGCTGGTCGATCAGCTCCTCGATCTTCAGCGTGGCGATCGGATCGAGCGCGGAGCAGGGCTCGTCCATCAGGATCACCTCGGGCTCGACCGCCAGGGAGCGCGCGATGCATAGGCGCTGCTGCTGGCCTCCGGAGAGGCCCGCCCCCGGCTCTGAGAGGCGATCCTTGACCTCTTCCCATAGTCCCGCTCCGCGCAGAGCCGACTCGACCTTGTGATGCAGGTCACCCCGTCCGCGCGAGGCAAGGCGCAGGCCGGCCGCGACGTTGTCGAACACGGACATCGTGGGGAACGGGTTGGGCTTCTGGAAGACCATCCCGATCGCCCGTCTCACCGCCACCACGTCCACGCTCGGGTCATAGATGTCGAAGTCGTCGAGCAGCACCTTGCCCTCGGCGTGGGCACCCGGGATCTCCTCGTGCATGCGGTTGATGCAGCGCACCATCGTCGACTTGCCGCAGCCCGAGGGGCCGATGATCGCCGTCACCTCGTTGGCGTGGAAGTCGAGGTCGATGCCCTTGACCTGCGCCACGTCGCCATAGAAAGCGCGCAGCCGCTCGAGTCTGACGGTCAGCCCGTCGCGCACGTTCGCGCGCGCACGGGTGCCGGCCGTGTGAGCAGACTGCGAGGTCCTGGGAGGTTGGCTTTGGCGTGGATCGAGCATCTGCATGTCCGGTTCGTCGATGCCCATCCTAGGCTCATTCTCGCTTGTGGAGGGCTTGTCGATGCTCATCCCAGACTGCTCCTACGGGCTAGCAGGCGTGCGGCAAGGTTGAGCAGGAGGATCATGACGACCAGCGTCAAGGCCGCTCCCCAGGCACGGTTTACCACGGCTGTGGTCGGAGATGTGACATCCGTGTATATCTGGATCGGAAGTGAGTTCATGAAACCGTTCAAGCCGAACTCGGTCTTCATCGTCGCGCCGGCCGTGAACAACAGCGGCGCGGTCTCGCCGGCCGCACGAGCGATCGCCAGCAGCACGCCCGTGACCAGGCCGGGCAGCGCGGTGGGCAGCACGATCCTGAAGATCACCCTCCAGCGCGGCGCGCCGAGCGCCAGGGCAGACTCGCGCAGCGAGCCGGGCACCAGCAGCAGCACCACCTCGGCCGAGCGGGTAACGACTGGCAGCATCAGCAGGGCGAGCGCGAATGCCCCCTTGTAGGCGGCATAAGAGGTCCCTGTCCCCACGATCAGGGCGATGTAGATGAACAGCCCAAACATGATCGAGGGCACGCCGGTGAGCACGTCGATGAAGAAGCGCACCGTGTGGGCGAGGCGACTGCCGCGCCCATACTCCACGAGCCACACGGCCACGCCGAGACCGAGCGGCACCGCGAGCGCGGAGGCGATGGCCACGATCTCGATCGTGCCGAGGATCGCGCTCTTGATGCCGCCGATCGCAGAGGACGCAAAGAACGTATTGCCGGTCGGGTCGGTGGTGAAGAAGCTGGGGCTCCACGAGCTCAGGCCCTTGCTGAGCAGGTAGTAGACGATCAAGACGAGCGGCACCAGTGCGACGCCGGTGGCGGCCACGATCGTCCCGCGCGCGAAGCGGTCTTTGCGCCGGCGAGCGGCGCTTACGGAGAAGCGGTCGAGGGTGTGGGCGGAGGCGTTCATCCGGTGTGTGCCTTCCCTGCCTCAGCACTGAGGTTCTCGACGTGGGCGCTCATAGGACAACCTTTGGTTGCTGGGCGGTGAGGTTGTTCTCGTTTTCTTTCTGGGCTGTGATGTTGTTGTCGTTTTCTTTCCGAGAGAGGGAGATCCCGCCCGGCCTTTGGTTGGGCGAGGCGTCGTGACAGGAGGCACTCATGCGCCCATCCCCGCGCCGAGCGGCGGCGTCGTCTCGGCGAAATCCGTGGCCGTACGCCTCGGCTTGGCCGAGCGCTCGGCGCGCATCACAAGCAGGCGTGCGATCACGTTCACGAGCAAGGTCAGCACGAACAAGACCAGGCCGGCCGCGAACAGGGCCGAGCGGTGCAGTTCTTGGGCCTCGCCGAACTCGTTGGCGATCGCCGCCGCGAGGCTGTAGCCCTGACCGAACAGGTGGTCCCCAAGCACCGGGGCGTCGCCGACGAGGATCGTCACGGCGATCGTCTCGCCGATCGCGCGACCCAGGCCGAGCATCGCGGCACCGGAGATACCGCTGCGGCAGTAGGGGAGCACCGCCACGCGGATCATCTCCCAGCGAGTCGCGCCGAGACCAAGCGCCGCTTCCTTGTGGTCGGCTGGCACGGTGCTCATCACCTCGCGCGAGATCGAGCTCACGATCGGCAGGATCATGATCGCCAGCACCAGGCCGGTGATGAAGTAGTTGGGGATCGTGACCAGGCCACCGCCGACGAAGGGCACGAAAGAGAGCTTGTCGGCGACCCACTGCTCGGCTGGTTGCAGCTTGGGCGCGAGGAAGAAGATGCCCCACAGGCCGTACACGACCGAGGGCACGGCCGCGAGCAGCTCGATCAGGATGGTGACCGGGCCGCGGATGCGCAAGGGGCACAGCTCGGTCACATACAGGGCGGTGGCCACCGCCACGGGCACGCCGATGACGAGCGCCAAGCCCGAGGTGATCAGCGTGCCCACAACCAAGGGCAACGCGCCGAACTGGTTGGCGCTCACGTTCCAGTTGTCCTCGAACGTGAAGCCCAGCACGCCGAACTTGGCGAACGCCGGATGCGCTTCGCCGACCAGCTTCACGAAGAAGTAGACGATCAGCGCGAGAATCGAGACGGCCAGGGCCGTCAGGCCCCAGCGCAAGGCCCGGTCGGGGAGGCGGGCGAGCGGTGAGCGCCGGAGTACCGAACGCTCGCCGCTGCCTATCGATGCCGCCTCCATATTGCTTCTAGCCGCCGGCCGCCGAGCCACGCCCGGCGTGGCTCGGCTCCACACTCACCGCTCCGTCCACGATGAGCTGGACTCTAGTGGGCCGGTGGCTTGGGGTCATCTCAGCCGGAGACGGGGGCCCCGTTGCACTGCAGTTCGCCCACGGCGGCCTTGGACTTTTCGAGGATCGCCGTCGGCAGCGCGGCGTAATCGGCCTGGCTGAGCACGCTCTGGCCTGAGCCAAGACCGTAGTTCAGGAACTGGACGACGCCTTTAGCGGCGGCTTCGCCGCCGGGCACGCCGGCCTTGCACATGTCCTTGTAGACCACCACGAACGTCTGCGAGGTGATCGGGTAGGCCGCCGGGGAGGAGGGGTTTTTGATCTTGATGCCCAGGTTGGCGGGCACCACTACGCCTTCGGCGGCCGCGCTCGTGGAGGCGAGCGTCGGTTCCACGTACTTGCCCGCCTTGTTCTTCACGCTGGCGGTCGTGAATTTGTGCTGTAGGGCGTATGCCTGCTCGACATAGCCGACGGCGCCCGTTGTCTGGGCCACGGCGCCGGCCACGCCCGCGTTGCCCTTGGCGCCGGTTCCTGTCGGCCACTGCACGTCCTTGCCTTCGCCGACCTTGCTCTTCCATTCCGGGTCCACCGCGGCGAGGAAGCCGGTGAAGCCGGCGGTCGTGCCGGAGGAGTCCGAGCGGTGGATCACGGTGATCGCGGTGCTCGGCAGGGACACGCCCGGGTTGAGCGCCTTGATCGCGGCATCGTTCCACGTCTTGATCATGCCGAGGAAGATCTCCGCGATGGCGGTGCCGTCGAGCTTGAGCCCGCTCTGCACGCCCGGCAGGTTGTAGGAGACGGTGATCGCGCCCAGGAACATCGGGATCTGCTGGACGGGCC
>DATMPT010000133.1:0-4377 GCA_035567355.1 Solirubrobacteraceae bacterium | reverse complement strand
AAGGGGCACTCCTTGCGAGCTCCCACGAGCGTGTCAGGCTCCTCGACGCTCATTGCCACGAAGGCGAAGTGGCCGTCCAGTTCCTTGAAAGCAGCGCGCACCGCGACCGCCAGGTCGCCCTCATAGTGGGCCGCGATCAGGTGAGCGATCACCTCGGCGTCGGTCTCCGATGTGAACAGGTTGCCTTCGGCGATCAGGCGTTCCTTGAGCGCCATGTAGTTCTCCACGATCCCGTTCACTACGACATGTAGGCGATCTTCGGGGTCGTAGTGAGGGTGCGCGTTCTCCTCGCTGACGCGACCGTGGGTGGCCCAGCGCGTGTGTCCGATCCCTGTGGTGGGAGCCACCGGAGCAGCGACGGCAACCGCGCCGCGTGCCCCAGCGCCCCCGGTGCCGGCGTCGAGCTTGGCTTGGAGCGCACTCAGGTTGCCGACCGAACGCACCGCCTCGATGCGCTCGCCGGCGATCAGCGAGATCCCGGCGCTGTCATATCCGCGATACTCGAGCTTCTTGAGCCCGCCGAGCAGGAGCTCCCGGGCGGGGCGCTTGCCCACGTAGCCGACGATGCCGCACACCGCGACGACGATATCAGCGGTTTATCGGCCGACTTGGACTGCCCGGACGCCACCACCGGCCGGTCTCAAAGACCTGTCAAGCGTCCAACCCCGCGGACGCCCCTGGACACGGCCACCAGAAGGACCTAGCGGATAGACCAACCTACTCAGGAACCTAGGCCAGCTCACGCTCCACAAGGGCCACCAGGCGCGAGCAGGCGGCGTCGGCCTCCTCGTCGGTCGGCGCCTCGACCATGACGCGCACAAGCGGCTCGGTGCCGCTCGGACGCACGAGCACGCGCCCCCGGCCGGAGAGGGCGCGGTCCTCGGCCCGCACCGCCTCGACCACGCTCTCGGCGTGAGCGAACGCACCCTTGTCGCGCACCTTCACGTTGACCAACCGCTGCGGCAGCTTCTGCATCGCATCGCGCTCGGCGAGGTCGCGTCCCCCCAGCGCCTCGAGCATCAGGAGCGCCCCGGCGATCCCATCGCCTGTGCTGTTGAAGCCCATCTCGATGATGTGCCCGGACTGCTCCCCACCGAGCGCCCAGTCCCTGCGGCGCAGCTCCTCGAGCACGTAGCGGTCGCCGACATTGGTGCACGCCACCTCGATGCCGGCCTTGCCCATGGCCGAGTGAAATCCGTAGTTGGTCATGACGGTGACCACGACCCCCTCGCCGGCGAGCCGTCCGCGGGCGCGCAGGTGCAGGGCCGCGAGCGCTATCAGCTCGTCGCCGTCGACCACGGCGCCCGTACGATCCACCGCGAGCACCCGATCGCCATCGCCGTCGAAGGCCAAGCCGAGCGCGTGGCGGCCGGACCGAACCCGCTCGCCGAGTGCCGCGATGTGGGTCGAGCCGCATCCGTCGTTGATGTTGCGCCCGTCGGGGGTGGCGGCCAGAATGGTGACGTCGGCGCCGAGGCGCCTGAAGATCTCGGGCGCGACCCTATAGGTGGCACCGTTGGCGCAGTCGATCAATAGATCCAGCCCGTCCAGGCGCAGCTCGGCGAAGCGGGTCTCGAGCTCGCGCAGGTAGTCCTCGTGTGTGCCCCTCAGCTCGCGCACTCGGCCGGTGCGTCGCGCCTTTGCGCTCGCCACGAACCCGTCGGCTGCCCCAATCCCTCGCCCTCGCGCGCTCGTGGCCGATCCGCGGTGCGCGGCGGCCTGCTCCAGCTCCGCTTCGATAGCCTGCTCGTCCTCGTCGGAGAGCTTGAAGCCATCGGCGGCAAAGAACTTGACGCCGTTGTCTTGGTAGGGGTTGTGCGAGGCCGAGATCACAACGGCCAGATCGAAGCCGTAGCGCTTGATCAGCAACGACGCCGCGGGGGTCGGCAGAACACCACCCAGGAGTGCTTCTCCTCCGGCCGCGCTCACGCCGGCGGCGAGCGCCGCCTGCAGCATCTCGCCGGACTCGCGCGTGTCGCGCACGATCAAGACGCGGGGATGCTCCGCGTGCGCGTGTCCCGCGCCCGCCTTGCCCAGCGCAAGCGCAAGCTCGGCGCTCAGCAGCTCGCCGGCGACGCCGCGGACCCCATCGGTCCCGAACAGCTTGCGTGTCATTTGCACTGAACGATCGTCATGCGGCGATTCTCGCTGTCTGACGCTCGCCGGCGCGAGCGGGCGGCGCCACCCGGTCTAGCGCTTGGAGAACTGCGGCCGCTTGCGCGCCTTCTTCAAGCCGGCCTTCTTGCGCTCCTTGGCCCGTGAATCACGGGTCAAAAAGCCGCGTCGCTTGAGCTCGCCGCGCAGGTTGGGATCGGCCTCCAGCAGAGCGCGCGAGATACCGTGGCGCAAAGCACCGGCTTGCGCGGATATGCCACCGCCGTGCAGGCGTGCTACGACGTCCATGCGCTCCTGGTAGCCGACGGTCTCCAAGGGCTGGCGGATGTTGCGCTGCAGGGTCACGCGCGGAAAGTGCTCGTCGAGGCTGCGGCCGTTAACGAGATAGGTACCGCTGCCCGGCCGCAAGACAACCCGGGCGATTGCGGTCTTGCGCTTGCCGGTCGCCTTGTAGCGGGCGCCGGCGGCGAGATCGATCGCGGCCGTCGAGATCGGCTCAGCCAGCGTACCTGGCTCGGCCTGCTCGTCTCCGGCCTTGGGCTCTTCGTCCTCCTCGAGCGCGTAGGGATCGAAGGGCTGCTCGGGGGCGAGCGGGTCGACGCCTTCCGGAACGATGTCCACTTCCAGGTGCGCGCCGGGCACCGACGGCTTTACGCGCGGGGCAGGTTCATCCCCCTCGGCATCGTCCTCCTCCTCGGCGGCAGCCTGCGCGGCGACGGGCTCCTCGGATGCAGACTCCTCGGCCGCAGACTCATCCGGGGCAGCCTCCTCGGTGGGTGTCTGCGCGAGAGGCTCGGTCGTTGCGGGCTCCTTGGCAACCTGCTCATCGACCGCGGCCTGTTCAGCGGCGGCCTGCTCAGGGGTCGCCTCGACCGCGGGGGTCTCCTGCGCGGCCTGAGGCGTCTCAGGGCTCTGCTCGGGCTGCTCGTCGGTCTGCTCTGTGGACTCGTCGGCCATCAGGCCTCGATCTCCATCGGTTGTGGTTTCTGGGCGACGTGAGGATGCTCGGGGCCGGCGTAGACCTTGAGCTTGGTGATCTGCTTGCGCGCCAAGCGGTTGCGCGGCAGCATCCCCTTGACCGCCAGCCGGATGATCTCCTCGGGACGGCGATCGATCATTTCCTCGAACGTGCGCGAGCGCAGTCCCCCGGGATAGCCGGAGTGGCGGTAGTAGCGCTTGTCTTGGCGCTTTTTGCCGCTGACCGAGACCTTCTCGGCGTTGATCACCACGACGAAGTCGCCCGTGTCCATGTGGGGCGTGTACTCGGGCTTGCGCTTGCCACGCAGGGCATCGGCGATCTGCGTGGCAAGACGCCCGAGCGTCTTGCCGTTGGCGTCGACGACGAGCCAGTTGCGCTCGCGGTCTGTGGGCTTGGCGACGTAGGTCTTCATGACGTAAAAAGGCCACGCGAAGACAGCGCGCGGCGCGAGCGCGAATGATAGCTACTCCCACTCGATGGTGCCGGGGGGCTTGGAGGTTATGTCCAAGACCACCCGGTTGACCTCGCGCAGCTCGTTGATCATGCGCGAGGCGATCGTCTCGAGCAGGTCGTAGGGCAGGCGTGCCCAGTCGGCTGTCATGGCGTCGTCGGAGGTGACCGCGCGGATGACGACCACGTAGCCGTAGGTGCGCTCGTCTCCTTGGACGCCGACGGTGCGCACGTCGGGCAGGATGCAGAAGGACTGCCACAGCTCGCGGTAGAGCCCGGCCTTGCGGATCTCCTCCTGCAGGATGTGGTCGGCCTCTCGCAGGACGTCCAGGCGCTGCTTGGTGGCTTCGCCTCCGACCACCCTGATGGCCAGGCCGGGACCCGGGAACGGCTGGCGCCAGACGAGCCGCTCGGGCAGCCCGAGCTCGGCGCCGACGGCGCGGACCTCGTCCTTGAAGAGCGCCCGCAGTGGCTCCACGAGCTCGAACCGCATGTCCTCGGGCAGGCCCCCGACGTTGTGGTGAGACTTGATCGTGGCGGCTCCCGTACCTCCGCCCGACTCGATCACGTCGGAGTAGAGCGTGCCCTGGACGAGGTAGCGCGCGGGGCTGGAGGCGGAGATCCGGGCGGCCTCCTCCTCAAACACCCTTATGAACTCGGCGCCGATCGCCTTGCGCTTGGCCTCGGGCTCGGTGACGCCCCTGAGCTTCTCCAGGAAGCGTCGCTCGGCGTCGACGGCGACGAGCGGCACCTTGAAGGTGTCGCGGAAGGCACTGATCACCTGCTCGCCCTCGTCCTTGCGCATCAACCCGTGGTCGACGAACACACACGTG
>DATMPT010000132.1:0-5374 GCA_035567355.1 Solirubrobacteraceae bacterium | reverse complement strand
ATCGCTACGGCGAGGTGGATACGACCTGGGTTGTGTACGGCAAGCGCAGGCGCTACGAAGGCGAGCTGATCGGCCACCGCATCCCGTGGCTGTTCAAAGACGAACCTGTACCGGCGTGAGCTCCACCCGGTCTGAGATCGTGGCGGGGGAGGGGTACACGATCGGCCATCTCGACGCGATCGGCGAGGGCTACGGTTTTCGCAAAGTCCGCAAAGAGCTAGGGGTGAGCGCCTTCGGCGTTAACGCGCTCGTGAGGCCTCCGGGGTATGAGACGAAATGGCACTACCACGACCAGCAGGAGGAGCTGTACTTCGTGCACAGGGGCACCATCGAGATGGAGTTCGGCGATGGGACCAGCCATCGCCTGGGAGAGGGTACATTCGCTCGCGTGGACGCCGCGACCGTCCGCAAAATCAAGATCCTCGGGCCTGGGGACACGGTGTACGTGTGTGCGGGCGGGAAGGGCGGCTACATCGGCCGCGACGGGCGCACGCCGGAGTGGGATGAACCTCGAACTGGCGGGTAAGACATTCCTGATCACGGGCGGCTCGAGCGGGCTCGGCCTAGCGCTTGCGCGGCGGCTCGTTGAGGAGGGGGCCCTTGGTGTGGCCTTGATGGCGCGCGACGCCGGCCGGCTCGCGGACGCGGCGGGTGGGCTACGCGAGATCGGGGGCGATGTCTCCGACTTCGCCGGCGACGTCAGGCAAGCCGGCGATCTCGAGCGCTTCGTCGAGTCGGCAACCGGTCGCTGGGGCCGCATCGACGGGCTTGCCAACAACGCGGGCGAGCTGTCCGCCGGCGCATTCGCCGATCACACTGACGCCGTCTGGGAGCAGGACCTCTCGCTCAAGCTGATGGGCGCCGTGCGCCTCACGCGCCTGGCTCTGCCCGCGCTGCGCGAGAGCCGCGGATCGGTCATCAACACCTTGGCGATCTCCGGCAAGGCCCCCGATGCCTTCACAACGCCTACCTCTGTTTCGCGCGCGGCTGGCCTCGCGCTCACAAAGGCCCTCTCCCGGGAGCTGGCTTCTGAGGGCGTGCGCCTCAACGCCGTCCTGATCGGCGTGATCGAAAGCGGCCAGCTACGCCGCTACGCAGCCGAGGCTGGCATCACCCCGCAGGAGTACTACGAGCGTATGGTCAACACCAGCGGGATCCCCATGGGGCGTGTCGGGTGCCCTGAGGAGTTCGCCGACCTCGCCTCCTTCCTGCTCTCGCCGCGGGCCTCCTACATAACGGGGGCGGCCATAAATCTCGACGGTGGGCTTTGTCCGGTTGCGTAGAGCCCTCATCGCAAGGTCTCGATCACAAAGTCCTATGAAGTGGGAAACGGCCCTGGTATTTGGAGTCGACAGCCTGGAATACTAATAAGGGCGCGATTTATATCAAATATCTGAATTGATGGTCTTTAGATCGCGTATCCGGTGCTCGACTTGCTTGCCGGAGGCCCTCGAACACCTTATCAAGGTTAGCGAGCTTTATCTAGACACGCTAAAGGCCGATAAGATTGATAAACTCGCCGGTCATAAGGCCTCACGACAACCCATATACCCCCAATGCAGGCGCCCGTCCGCCGGTGCTCGTTGGGCGTGACGACCAACTGGAGTCCTTCGATGTCCTGCTCGAGCGGTTGCGGCGTGGCTACACAGAGCAGTCGATGCTGATTACGGGTCTTCGGGGGGTCGGGAAGACGGTGTTGTTGACGAGTTTTGAGGAGCGGGCGCGAGATCGTGGTTGGACTACGGTGGAGGCCGAGATCACCAAGCACACCGCGTTTGACGCGCGAATGGCCCAGCTTGTGCGTCGAGCCCTTTTCCAGCTTGCGCCAAAGGCCAGGTGGAAAGAGCGGGCGGCCCAGGCGGCGGCGGTGCTCAAGTCCTTCCAACTGACCGTCGCGACCGACGGCGCTCTCATTGCTGGCCTGGATGTCGCGGCCGCCGAAGGCTTCGCCGATAGCGGAGAACTCGACGAGGACCTCACAGATCTCCTGGTTGCACTTGGGGAAGCGGCGGGCGAGCACAAAAGCGGCGTCGTATTCCTGATTGACGAGGTGCATTTCCTCGCGACTCCAGAGTTGGAGGCCCTGATCGCTGCCCTTCACAAGACCGTCCAGCGCCGGCTGCCGATTACACTCGTCGGTGCCGGCCTGCCGCAGCTCCCACGACTCGCGGGCGAGGCGAAGTCCTATGCCGAGCGGCTCTTCAAGTTCCCGCGGATCGGCCAGCTCTCGCCCACCGAGGCCGAGCAGGCTCTCGTCAGGCCCGCGGAGCAGCTGGGCATGTCCTTCGAGAAAGATGCGGTCGAGGCCGTCATCGACTACACGGAGGGCTACCCCTATTTCCTGCAGGAGTATGGCAATGTGCTGTGGGAGCTCGTAGAAGGCTCGCCGATCACGGCCACTAACGTGAAGGATGCGCGGGAGGCGGTTGAGGCAAAGCTCGACAGCGGCTTCTTCAGGGTTCGCGCCGAGCGCACTTCCGAGTTGGAGCTGCGCTACATGCGCGCGATGGCCGAGCGTGGACCAGAGCCTCAGCAGGCAAAGGATGTAGCCGCTCTGCTGGGACGGACCTCAGAGCAGCTGGGCCCGACGCGATCTCGGCTCATCGACAAGGGCCTTCTCTTCACTCCTGGCCATGGCCTTGCGGCTTTCACCGTGCCGCAGTTCGATCGCTTCATGCGGCGGACTTATCTTCTGGAAGCCTCCGGCTAGAGAAGCCTTCAGCTAGCCAGCGGCTTCCGCGGCCTTACTCACGCCGACAGTCGGAGGGAATAGGCATGATCGTGGCGTTGGAGGAGTTCAGACTTCCTGCGTTGGGTGTCCTTGGACGGCGAGCTCGTCACATACATCGATTGTCTCTGACTTTCTGCGTGGCACGATGGGAGCTCCAAAAGCCCGCATTTGCAGGGGAATACCTTTGTACCTGTCTGTTGACAAGTTCCGGGAGATCGGCATACCGAGTAATGGGACTGGAATACGTGCTCGAACCCTGGTAAGACTTCGGTTGGCGTCTGCCAACCAATATAGGCAGCCGAATGGGCAGGACTGGGGCCGGGGTGCTTCGCGAGGTAAGGGAGCACTCCGGCTCGGTCCCATATGCAGTCGCCAAACGGTAACTACCCCGCCCTGGTTCCTAGCGTACGCCGGCTGTCCGATGCCGCGACCTCGGCAGCCTCGCTGACCCCTACATACGGCGCGAGCACGAGGTAGGTGGCCTCGCGCGTCAGGGAGGTGAGCTCCGCTGTCTTGTGTCCTCCGGCTTGATGGAAGGCCAGCTCGAACAGGCTGTGCATCGTCGCTTCGGGCGTTATCGTCGGCGGTCGCTTGCGCTGGGGCGCGCCGTCGAGCAGCAGGTGTGCGTAGGCGCCTGCGTGTTCGTGCAGACGGCGGATCATCTCGGGTCCCGCCAGCGGGGCGTCCACGAAGGCCAACCTCGTGAAGTAGGGCTCGGAGGCGAGGAACTCGAGCAAGGCGCTAACGGCGTTGCGCACGCCCGTGCGCCAGTTCGGTGCCTGTGCCCGTGCTCGCTCCACGATCGCCTGGCCCTTCATGTGCCCGACCTCCACGGCGGCTGAGAAGGCATCGTCCTTGTTCTTGAAGTGGGCGAGGAACGCGCGTTCGGATATGTCGGCCCTCTTGGCGATCGACAGCGCGGTCAGCTCGGTATAGCCATGGGCCGCTGTGAGCTGCGCGACGGCGTCGAGGATCCGTTCGCGGTTGGAGTGGTGCACGAAGCCTCTCGAGTACACCTCTCGCGGAGGCTCATAGCCCGCGGGGGAGAGCGCCAGCGTTCCCGGCGCGCGTCCGCCGAGCAGCCCATCGCCCCCGACCCACGGCCACGGCCTGCACGGCGCCACATCGCCTGTCAAGGCTGGCGGCACGGGATGGTGGCTGCGCGTCCAGCGCGCCAGTTGGATCGAGATAGCCGCCAGCTCGTCGCGGTGGCCCATCCGCAGTTGCGCGTCGATCGTTCGGTGGATGCCGCCGGCCAAGGCCCGCGCGAGCGTGGCCGGTAGCGCGGGTCGCTCGTGGCCTGCGCCCAGGCATTCGTCGATCAGCGCTCCGTATGCGCCCATCAGCTGTTCGCGACGTTCGAGGCCGGCGGGTTCCACGGCGGCGATCTCGATCGTCGAGAGAGCGATCGTGCCGGGGCGCGCGCGCGCGATGCGTGCCAGTCGTCCTATAAGCGCCTCGAACTGGCGCGTGGGTCCTCCCGTGCGCTGAGCGCCCGCGCGGACCTCGTCGAAAGTGGCGGTGCAAGCCGCGTCGAATGCTGCCAGCAGAAGGTCTTCGCGAGCTTTGAAATGCTCGTAGAACGTCTTGCGCGAGACTTCGGCGCGCTTGACGATGTCGGCGACGGTCGTGGCGGCGTAACCGCGCTCTCCGGCGAGCGCAACCATCGCCTCGATCAGCCGCCGGTGCTGGTCCTCGGCCACCTGCTCGTCGGTGAGCCGGTGCGGACCGCGTGGCAGCTTACCCCTGGTAGCGCTGCTCTGCGAGATCACGGCCACCGCGCCTCCGATGCCTCACTCAGCCCGCATATTGGATCGTACGCCCGGGGGGTTTCTAGATCCAGGTTAAATGCTTGAAAATCCATATTCTGCCCTGATTCTGCTTTTGGGATTCGCGGACCAAGGCATGGCCCATGACCGTGAGAGCGCAGTTGGGCTATGCCGACCCGCCGATCCGCGGGCTGGCTCGCCCGCGGCGATCGGCTCTCTGGGTTCGGTTCGTCCTTGGCCATGTAGGTATCGCCCGGTGGAGTCTTTGAGAGCGCACCACAGCGAATGGAAGACAATAGCTAACTTTATATAGATAAGTAGGATGGGCCTTACCAGGCGCTCGTATCCCAAGCTCTGGCTGGTCTGTGCCAGAGACAATCCCCAGCTGTAACAAGTCAGAAACAGTCATGCGCTTTTCCTTCCTCTGGCAGGCGCGGGTTTAAGAAACATTATTTGATTTTTAGTTGGTCAACAGGCCAGGCTCTCCAAAGTGAGAGACAAGGCTTTACAACGCGTGCTGCCCCGGCCATCATGAGTTCAGTAAGCGGAGGCATGTGGCATGTCGGGACTTGCGTCCGACAAGCCGAAGGCGGGGTTTGCGAAGGGGCGTTGTGTGGACTATGTCGTGGCTCGGCAGGCTGGCGAAAGCTGTCTCTACGGGGGATGCCGCTCGTACGCCCCCCATGGACCACAGGGCCGCGAAGGTCGGCTCGAGTGAGGATCGGATCCTCGAGGAGATTACGCTTGCCGTCTGCGCGGTCGCGGCGGTCTCGGGTGGTCTCGGCCCGGCGATGGTCGAGGAAGAGCTCGCCAAAATAGCGATCGGCCGGCTCACCGGATGCCTCTACGAGCAGAGCGATCAAGTCAAACTCGA
>DATMPT010000131.1:0-2873 GCA_035567355.1 Solirubrobacteraceae bacterium | reverse complement strand
CCAGCACCTTGAGCCTGGCCGCGTCCTCGTTGATCTCGGAGATCTCTCCGGAGAAGTCCGACAGGGGCCCGGAGACCACCTTGACGGTCTCGCCGATCGCGAACTGGGCGCGCGTGCGGGGTGCCGTGGCGACCTCCTTGTGCAGCAAGCGGTCGACCTCGACCTGGGTGAGCGCGACCGGCTCCTGCGAGGACCCCACGAACCCCGTGACGCCGGGGGTGCCCTTCACAACACCCCAGGAATCCTCGTTGAGCTCCATGTTGACGAGCACGTAGCCCGGCATGGTGCGCTTCTCCACCGTGACCTTCTGGTTGTCCTTCATCTCCGAGACGGACTCGGTGGGGACAACCACCTGGCGCACGGCGCGCTGCTGGTTGAGAGACACGACGCGGTGCTCGAGATTGTGCTTGACCTTGTTCTCGTGACCGGAGTAGGTGTTGACGACATACCAACGAA
The DNA here is from genome assembly GCA_035567355.1 of Solirubrobacteraceae bacterium. GTDB lineage: Bacteria > Actinomycetota > Thermoleophilia > Solirubrobacterales > Solirubrobacteraceae > Palsa-744. The sequence continues at coordinate 2,417 of DATMPT010000131.1, read as the reverse complement.
ACATTCACGTTCCTGACAGCTTCAAAGGGTGGACAAGACAGGCGTTATAGGCGGGACTGAGAATTGCGGAGCGGGACGGTATCGCCTCTAGCGCTCTGACGCCCGATGACCAAGCAGGTCAAGGACGCGACAAAATGTAGATCACGCCAGCCTCCTGACGTTCGAGGACCAAGCAGATCCAGGACGCAGGTAGCGAAGTGTGCTGAGCGCACGTGCTGGCCGATTGGAGGTTCCGTCGATCTCCAATCGGTAGGACGCGGATATGCGCCGGTCATCGGGCGTCAGGCAGGTCATCGTACGTCAGAGTCAGAGGATGAAGTTGATGATCTTCTGGGCGGCCCAGTCGGCAACGCCGAGATACACACCGGCGACGGCCACAAAGCCGATGACAACGGTCGTGGCCTGTGTGACATGGCGCCGGTCGGGCCACTGTACCCGTTGTAGCTCAGCCCAACTGGCCCGAAGGAAGGCAAGCGCGCGGCGATGGATCGGCTGGGCGGGCTTGCGAGCGAGCGGCGCCTCAGGAGCCCCACCATCGCCAAAGGCGTCCTCGGCGGTCCCGGGACCGCCTCCGCGGCGGCCACCCCGACCCCCCGCCGGGACGAGCTCGGCCGGCGGGCCATCGAGCGAGTCCTTCCCGTTCTGAGACTCTGCCTGCTGCTCGACCGGGACTCCACTTGCGCCGCGAATGAGCGCCGCGTCGAACTCGTCGACGTCTCCAGCATGCGAGAGGGCCCCCGGAAGATCGGCCCGCACCGGCCGGTTCGGGGATGGAGCAGACGCACCCTCCCGTACGGGCCTGGGTACCGCGTCCGAAGGACGTTGCCGGCGTTGCCTTGCGCGCTTGCGATCACGGGCCACAGCTGCGCTCCCGCGCTAGCGAGTCTCCCGGTGGCTGGTGTGCCGGCGACACCAGCGACAGTACTTGCGCAGGCTCACCCGATCGGGGTTGTTGCGCTTACTCTTGTTTGTCTGGTAGTTACGATGCTTGCACTCCTCGCAGGCGAGGGTGATAGCGATCCGAACGTCTCCGCGAGCCATAGTTATCCCTGCGTGGTTGTCGACAGCGGCGCCGGGCGGGTGCCCAAGCGCGAGCAGCGAAGTCTAGCGCGGCCGGGCGCTCAGCGCAGCGGGTAGCCGGACGCCCGCGGCGGCGGCGGCCACCTCGACCTGCACGCGACACGCCCAGGGCGCTCAGGCGATGCGGTGCTCGATCGCACCGAGCCGCTCGATCTCGATTCGCACGACGTCGCCCGAGCCGAGGAATCGAGGCGGATCGAGTCCCATGCCCACGCCGCTCGGGGTGCCCGTGAGGATCAGGTCGCCGGGCTCCAAGGTGCAGGTCTGCGAGATGAAAGCGATCAGCTCGGGGACCTTGAAGATCAGGTTCGAGGTCGAGGAGTCCTGGCGTGGCTCACCATTCACCCACGTGCGCAAGCCAAGCGCGTGTGGATCGGGGATCTCCTCCGCCGTCGTGATCCAAGGGCCATAGGGACAGAAGGCGTCGGCACCCTTGGCCCTCGTCCACTGCGGCTCGCGCCCCTGCAAGTCGCGAGCAGTGATGTCGTCAGCCACCGCGTATCCCGCGACCTCGCCGCCGGGGCCCATGACGAGGGCCAGCTCGCCCTCATAGTCGAGCCGTTTGACGACCGCGGGGCATGGCACGGGTGCGCCGGGCGGGGCCGCGGAGGAGGGTAGCTTCATGAACACGAGCGGCGTCTCCGGCGCCGTGGCGCCAAGCTCGGCCACGTGATCGGCGTAGTTCATGCCGATCCCGAAGATCGCCCGTGGCCTGGGCACAGGCGCGAGCAGGGTCACCTCGGCCAGCGCGAACGAAGGCCCCTCGGCCGCCGCCGCACCGGGTTCGCGCAGGAGGTCGAGCACCGTCAGCTGGGCGTCGGCGAAGGCTAGGACTCGATCCTCGCGCACCACTCCCGCGCGCGGGGCCGGGCCGTCTGGAGGCAGAAACGTGGCAAGGCGCATCGCCGCGCAAGCCTACTGAGAAGGGCTACTCGTACAGGGTGAGCGTGGCCAGGATCACGTACAGCGCAACGAGGGCCCAGCCCTCGAAGGCGGCCGCCTCGCCGTCCGCGGTGACCTGCCACAGGGCAAGCGCCATGACGAGAAAGGCGCCGATGTAGACAGGCGCCAAGGCGAACGTGAGCGTGGTCGCGAGCAGGAAGGAGATCAACACGAGCAGAGGGAACAGAAAAGCGGCGATCTGGGCGACCGAGTTCTTGACGACCGAGATCGCGAGGTCCGAGCGGCCCTTCCAGGCAAGCACCACCCCGGCGGTGTTCTCGACCGCGTTCCCGGCGATCGCCACGATCACCAGCCCGGCGAACGCCTGGGAGATTTTCAGTTGCACGATCGCGGGTGAGAGCGCGTTCACAAACCAGTCGGAGACAAACGCCGAG
>DATMPT010000130.1:0-3180 GCA_035567355.1 Solirubrobacteraceae bacterium | reverse complement strand
GGGCTCAAGCCCATTATCCGGCGAGCACGAGTCGGCCGTCGCGGTCCAGCGCAAAGCCATCCAGCCCAAAGCGCGAGGCGATCAACTGTGGCAGCTCCTCGCGCAAGACTCCCGTCACGCGACGCTCGCCGGGCACCTCTTCGGTCAAGGCAAGCCCGGCCCAGTCGCTCACCGACATACGCCTGCCCTCGTTGTCCTGCTTGCTCACGATCACACCTGTCACGAACGGGGAGTTGGGGTGCGTGGATATCCACCAGTTGCTCGTTTCCAAGTCCACAAAAGGAACCGGGTGAGGGGAAAATCCATAAACGTCGATCCACCGATCGCCTGTAACCGCCTGGAGCACGAACTCGGGCCCATCCTCAACAACACGAAACCTCCAACCAGCCTGCTCGTGTTCCTGCCCCGGCCCGAACGGCAGCGGCTCGAGCAGGCTGCCCAGGCCGAACCCGACATCGGCGTGCCACACAGCGCCTTCGGCTTGCACCCGCATGACCAAGTGACCGCGCGGGCGCACAGCCCCATCGGCTTTGAAGCGCACACGCGCAAGCATCAACTCGACCCTTGCGCCGAGCGCTTCCAGGGCAGCCTTCAATAGGAGGTTCTGCTCGAAGCAATAGCCACCCCTGCGTTCATCCACGAGCTTGCGCTCGATCGCCTCGGGCTCCAGGGAGACCGGCACGCCACGGTGCGGATCGAGGTTCTCGAACGGGATCGACGTCACGTGCGCGCGATGAATCTGCGCAATCGTCGGCGATCCCTTCAGGCCGATCCGCTGCATGTATGCCTCGAGGTCACGCACAGCAGGACCTCACGCGGGAGCAACCGCCGCTTCGACCTCACGCAAAGCCCCGCTCTCGGGGTCGAACACGAAGCCCCTGATGTGCTCGCGCGCCACCAGCTCCCTGCTCGCGCGCAGCCGTGCCAAGCTGTGACGCAAGGTCGTCTCCACATCCTCGAAAGCGCCCAAGCGCCAGGTAGGCAAGACGCCATCGGCCACCAATGCCTGGGCGAACTCGTCCTCGGAGGCGCCGTGCAATCCGCAACCGTCGTGCATCACCACCACGATCTCCTCCGTCCCCAACTGGCGCTGGGAGATACTGAGCGAGCGGATCGCATCGTCCGTCGCCAAGCCGCCCGCGTTGCGGATCACATGCGCATCGCCACGCTCCAAGCCGAGCATCGGGAACAGATCGATGCGCGTATCCATGCACGCAAGCACTGCCACCTTGCGGCGCGGGCGCGGGCTCAGCCCGGGAGCCGCGAGCTCCGCTTCGCGCGAAGCAGCCACGGCGAGCATGTCGTCGGCGTTGGTCACGATTGGGATCTTCTAGCAGGCTCCCGCACGGCATCCCCATTTGTGGGCGCCGGAGAGGTGTCCACTGCGAGCTTGACGCTCATCTTGATCGCCCTCACCGCGCCCGTGGCGCCCGCCTGCAGGGTGAAGCCGAGCGTGAGTGCCACGATCCCGGGGATCAACAGGTACTTCGAGCCGAGCATCAATATGCCGAGGCGCCCAAGCAGATAAGGGGGCGTGCACACGGTCGCCCCAAGCGCCGCCCCAAGCGCGCCGGCGGTCAGTTTGTCGCGCCTTGAGCGCTTCGGCTTGATCCCAATCAATCGCGAAGGGACCGCCACATAGCAGACCATCATGATCCCGATCACGATCCCCAACGACAGCACGAACCAAGGTTTACCCCAGCGCGGAGCCACCGTCGTCGCGACCGCAAGCAACACACCGACGATCGCGCCGCAGAGCACTATTGGCACGGTGCTCAGGCGGGCCGCCACATAGGCCGGACGGATCTTCGGAGGGCGCGGCTGGATGATCGCAAACGCGAATACCGCATTCAAAAAGAAGCAAGCCACGGTGATCGCCACGATCGCCAACCAGATTGGAATCAGGATCGACCCGCGCAGCGCGGGTAGCGATTTGTCGTGCAACACGCGCGCCTTGAGGTCATACATCGCCAACCAGATCCACACGGCCGGCAGCACCTGCACGAGCATCAAGCGCCAGTTGGCAAGCAGCAGCTTGAGCCCTTCGAACAGCATCGCAAACGCCCCCACCGTGAAGGCCAAGGGGGCGAACAGGCGGCGAGACTCGCTCACGCGAACGATCTGCTCGACAAGCATCTCGTCGTCTTCTTGGATCGCTCCTATGAGGCGCTCGATGCGGGTCGCGAGCGCCGCGCTGCGGGACTTGAGGCTCATGGTCACCGCTAGCGAGGATCCCATAGCGCCGTTCCCGCCGAGTCAGAGGGCGTCTACCGCCCAACTCATTCCCTCTACTGTGCCGGCCGTTTAACGACACCCTTGTCTATCAGGCTCTGGGCACAATCGGCGATCGTCGCTTGTATTGGGCGAGGCGACCAGCCGAGGAGGGTCTTGGCCTTCTCGCTCGAGATCTCCGTTCTCCGGCCGAGCTGACCCACGATTGAGCGGATGCCGGGATCGAAGAGCGCCATCGCACGCACAACCAGATTCGGAACGGTCCGCGTCGGAACCTTCGTCGCTGCCTCGCCAAGACGCTCGCGCAAAACCTCGGCGACCTCCTCCATCCATTGGAAGGACTCCGCCGCGGTAAAACGCTCGCCGCTCGCCTCGGGTGCTGTCATCGCCCTGAACTGGAGGTCGGCGACGTCGCGGACGTCGACGATGTTGAACCCGATCCGCGGCACCCCTGGCATTCCTTGCAGCAGGCGCTCGACCATCTCGATCGAGTAAGAGCGATCGTCACTCAAGACGGGCCCCAGGATGGCGCCAGGATTGACCACGGCCAGCCTGTCGGTTGCGCCATGCTCGCGCATGAAATCCCAGGCCGCGCGCTCGGCGATCGTCTTCGATCGCGCGTACGGCGTCAGCTTGGGATTGTTGGGGTCACTCCAGTCATCCTCGGTTAGCGGCATCGAACCGGCCCCCCGACCGCCGGTGATCGCTGCTATCGAGGAGGTCACCACCACACGCTCGACGCTCGCGTCGAGACTCGCCTTCAAGACCCGCAAGGTTCCCTCCCGCGCCGGCTCAATCAGCTCGTCGGGATCCTTGGGCTGCGCCGGTGGGAAGGGAGAGGCGACGTGCAGGACGTAGTCGCACCCATCGACGGCCGCTTGCCAGCCGTCATCGTCGCGAAGGTCGGCAGCCACCACCGAAAGACGATCGCCTGCCTCGACCTCGCCG
>DATMPT010000129.1:0-18643 GCA_035567355.1 Solirubrobacteraceae bacterium | reverse complement strand
TTGCGCGCCCGCTGCACCGTCAGCTTGTCCTCGTCCGAGAGCTCGTCGATGCCGAGGATCGCGATGATGTCCTGCAGCTCCTTGTAGCGCTGCAGGATCTCCTTGACGCGGTTGGCCACGCGGAAGTGATCGTCGCCGACGATGTCCGCCTTGAGGATCGTCGAGGTCGAGTCCAGCGGATCGACCGCCGGGTAGATCCCCTTTTCGGAGATCGCCCGCGACAGGGCTGTGGTGGCGTTGAGGTGGGCGAACACCGACGCCGGGGCCGGGTCGGTGTAGTCGTCGGCGGGCACGTAGATCGCCTGCACCGAGGTCACCGAGCCACGTGTGGTGGAGGTGATGCGCTCCTGCAGCTGGCCCATCTCGGTCTCCAGGGTCGGCTGGTAGCCGACCTGGGAGGGCATCCGTCCGAGCAGGGCCGAGACCTCCGAGCCGGCCTGGACGAAGCGGAAGATGTTGTCCACGAACAGCAGCACGTCCTGGCCCTCGTCGCGGAAGTGTTCGGCCATCGTGAGGCCCGACAGAGCCACGCGCATACGAGCGCCAGGCGGCTCGTTCATCTGCCCGAAGACGAGCATCGTCTTGTCGAGCACGCCCGACTGCTTCATCTCGAGCCACAGGTCGTTGCCCTCGCGCGAGCGCTCGCCCACGCCGCAGAACGCCGACAGCCCGCCGTGCTCGGTGGCGAGGTTGTGGATCAGCTCCTGGATCAGCACGGTCTTGCCGACGCCGGCACCGCCGAACAGGCCGACCTTGCCACCCTTGGCGTAGGGCGCGAGCAGGTCGATGACCTTGATGCCGGTCTCGAACATCTCCGTCGTGGGGGTCAGGTCCTCGACCTTTGGAGCGGGCTGGTGGATCTGCCGGCGGGGTGTGTCCTTGGGCAACTGCTCGCCCAGGTCGATCGGTTCGCCGAGCAGGTTGAAGATGCGCCCGAGCGTTGCCTCGCCGACGGGGACGGTGATCGGACCGCCCGTGTCGATCACCTCGGTGCCGCGCGCCAAGCCGTCGGTCGTGTCCATCGCGACCACCCTCACGCGGTCATCGCCCAGGTGCTGCTGAACCTCGCACACCAGCACCGCACCACCGGACTCGGGGCTGATGCCCTCGGCCTCCTCCTCTGCCGCTGCCGCCGGGCGGGCGATGGTGACGGCGTGGTTGATCTCGGGCAGCTTGTCGGGGAAGACGACGTCGAGCACGACGCCTTGGATCTCCTCGATGCGCCCCACGTTGCGCTCGGCCGCCCCTCCCGGGGAGCTGGGGCTGGTGGTTGGCTTTGTGGCGATGCTGGCGTCCATTTCTGTTCCGTTCTCCTAGTTCTATCCAAGTTCGTTAGACGTCATGCCGGTCTGGGGTGTCGATGAGCAAGCCAGACAAGGACGCAGGCCGCGCAGTGTGCTAGGCACATAAGCGGCCGAGGACGCAGTATGGCGCCGCTCAGCGATCACACCAGACCCTCGGCTCCGGCAACTACCTCCATGATCTCTTGCGTGATCTCGGCCTGGCGGGCTCGATTCATCTGCAGTGTGTAGTCCTCGATCAAGGTGCCGGCGTTCTCGGAAGCGTTGCGCATCGCCGTCATCTGGGCACCGAAAAAGCCCGCGGTGGACTCGATCAAGGCACGGTAGATCGAGATCTCTACATAGTCGGGCACGAGGCGCTTGAGGATCTCCTCCGGCCCGGGCTCGTATTCGACGAGTGCGGGCGGCCCGCTCGTCTGCTCGCCGGATGTCGAGCCGGTCGCGCCCTGGACTGTGCCTTGCCCCTCCCCTGCGTCCTCGCTGAGCATGGACTGCGAGAGCGGCAAGAGCGTCTCACGCGTTACGTGCTGGGTGAGTGGGGAGACATACGAGTTGTAGAGGATGTCAACGCGGTCGAGCCGGCCGTCCACGTAGCCGGTGATCAAATCGTCGGCGATCCCACGGGCGTCGGCATAGGCGGGACGGTCGGAGAAGCCGGTATAGCTTCCCTCCAGCTCGCGCCCGCGGAAGGTCAGCGAGGATACTCCGCGCCGGCCAGTGGCATACCAGACGGTCTGCAGCCCTTCCTCGGCAAGCTCCGTGCCACCGCGCACACCTGCGCGGATGATCTGCGAGTTGAACGCACCAGCCAGCCCACGGTCGCCGGTCACCAAGAGCAGGCCGACGTTTTCGACTTGTTCGTGCTCGCTGAGCAGCGGCAACCTCGCCGTCTCCGCGCCCGCGGCCTGAGCGGCTTGATATGTCATCCGGCGGATCGCCTCCGCGTAGGGCCGCAACCGGGCGATGCGCTGCTCGGCGCGACGCAGGCGCGCGGCCGCCACCATCTCCATCGCCCGCGTGATCTTCTGGATGTTCTTGACCGAGGCGATCCGGTTCTTGACGTCGCGTTGTGAGGCCATGATGTGGGAGGGTGGCCGCTAGGCCGCCTTGGCCCCCTCCAGCGGTCGGTCGTCCTCCAGGGCTTGGCCCTCCTCGTCGAGGTCATAGCCGAAGTCGCCCGCAAACGCCTCGATCGCCTCGCGGGACTCGTTCTGAACCTCCTCCGACCAGCCGCCACCAGCGATCTTGGAGCGCAGCTCCTTGCGTTCGGCGTGGCAGCGTTCGGTCAGCTCGACCAAGAACTCGGGCACGCGATCGGAGTCGATGCGATCGAGGTAGCCGCTCGTGGCGGCGAAGATCTGGATCACCTGGTCCTCGACCGGCAGCGGCGCGCGCTCGCCCTGGTTGAGCGTCTTGACTATGCGCTCGCCGCGCGCGAGCGTGCGCTGCGTGTCGGCGTCGAGGTCGGAGCCGAACTGGGCGAAGGCCTCGAGATCGCGGTACTGGGAGAGCTCGAGCTTGATGCGGCCGGCCACCTTCTTCATCGGCGAGATCTGCGCGTTGCCACCCACGCGTGACACGGAGATGCCAACGTTGATTGCGGGACGCACGCCCGAGTTGAACAGCTTCGGCTCGAGGAAGATCTGACCGTCGGTGATCGAGATCACGTTCGTGGGGATGTATGCCGACACGTCGCCGGCCTGGGTCTCGATCACCGGCAGCGCCGTGAGCGAGCCGCCGCCGAGCTCGTCGGAGAGCTTGACCGCGCGCTCCAAGAGGCGCGAGTGCAGGTAGAAGACGTCGCCGGGGTATGCCTCGCGTCCCGGCGGGCGGCGCAGCAAGAGCGACATCTGCCGGTAGGCGTAGGCGTGCTTGGTCAAGTCGTCGTACACGCACAGGGCGTGCTTGCCGTTGTAGAGGAAGTGCTCGCCCATCGCACACCCCGCATAGGGCGCCATGAACTTGATCGGCGCCGCCTCGTCGGCCGGGGCGGCCACGATGATCGTGTTGTCCAGGGCTCCCGCTTCGTCGAGCGTCTGCGCCAGGGCAACGACGGTCGACATGCGCTGGCCGATCGCCACGTACACGGAAACCACGCCGGTGTCCTTGTTGTTGATGATCGTGTCAACCGCGATCGCCGTCTTGCCGGTCTGGCGGTCGCCGATGATCAGCTCTCGCTGGCCGCGGCCGATCGTGATCATCGCGTCGATCGCCTTCAGTCCGGTCTGCATCGGTTCGGTCACTGGCTGGCGCTGGACCACGCCGGGCGCCTTGAACTCGGCTGGGCGCAACTCGGTGGTGTTGACCTCGCCCTTGCCGTCCAGCGGCCGTCCGAGCGGATCGACGATTCGCCCGAGCAGGGCCTCGCCGACCGGGATCTCCAAGAGACGTCCGGTGCGCTTGACGGTGTCCCCCTCGGAGATGTGCTCCCAGTCGCCGAACAGGACCGCGCCGACGTTGTCGGACTCGAGGTTCAAGGCAAGACCGGTCACGCCGTGGGGAAGCTCGAGCATCTCAAAGGACATGCAGTTCTCCAGGCCGTGCAGGCGCGCGATACCGTCGGCCACCGACAGGACGGTGCCGACCTCGGTGAGCTGCGCCTCTCCGGCGCCGAGCCCCTCGATGCGGCTCTTGAGGATGCTTGTTATCTCGTCGGGATTGATCTGCATGTTGGTTCTCCGTTATTCAAAGAAGAGGGGCCCGGCTCATCGGCCTCCGACCGATTTCGCCACCCTCTCAGCTCGTCTGGGTTGATCTGCATGTCTTTCCTAGTCGTTGTGGTCGAAGACGTCGGCTGGCAGGCGGTGCCGTGGCTCAGCCGGCGCCACTGGCGACCTGCGTACGCAGTTGCTCGAGCCGGTTGCGGATGGAGGCGTCGAGGATCGAGTTGCCCACCTGGACGACGATCCCGCCCAGGATGTCGGGCTCGACGCGCGTCGTCAGCGTCACCGTGTTGCCGGTCCGCTCGCCGATGCGCTCGCCAAGCTCTTCGACGGTCTGCTCGTCGAGCTCGACGGCGCTTGTGAGCACCACCGGAAGCAACCGGTTCTCCTGCTCCCATAGCCGCTCGTACTCACGGCGCAGGCGGTAGATCACCGGCATGCGGTGGTTCTCGATCAACAGCTTCAAGAAGTTCATGAGTCGCTCGTCGGCTCCGTCGAGCGACTTCTCCAAGCCGTCCTGCTTCTCCTTGCTGGAGAAGTAGGGCGAGAAGAAGAACAGCTCCAGCTCACGGTTCTGCTTCATCGCATCGGCAAACTGGCCGAGCTGCTCGCGCAAGAGGTCCAGCTTGTCCTGCTCACGGGCAACCTCGAACAGTGAGCGTGCGTACACCTGGGCGAGCTCCTCCATCAGCTCGCCCCGCGCTCACAGGAGGTTTTGCGTGAACCGCGCATGCGCCTAGTTTTCGCTGGCCCCGGAGGAGATACCCGAGAAATCCAGCTCGCCCAGAGCCTCCTCGACCAGGCGCTTCTGGTCGGAGCTGTCGAGCACCTTGCGCGTCACCTTCTCGGTGGCCATGACCGTGAGGTTGGCCACCTCGCTGCGCAGTTCGCCGAGGGCGCGCACGGTGGCGGCCTCGATGTCGCGCGCCGCGCGGGCCGAGGCCTCGGCGGCGAGCTCGCGGCTGCGCTCCTTGACCTCGTGCTCGTGCGCCTCGGCCGTCTGACGCGCGCGCTGGACGATCTCATCGGACTGCGCGCGAGCCTCGTGCAGGCGCTCGCGGTATTCGCCAAGCAGCTTCTCGGCTTCCTCGCGCGTGCGCTGGGCGGAGTCGATCGAGTCCTCGATCGTTTTCTGGCGCTTCTCCAAAGCGTCCGAGATGCGCGGGAACACCAGCCGCGCGAGCAGCACGACGGTGATCCCGAACGCGACCAGGGTCCACAGCATCACACCCACATTGGGCGATACGAGGAAGTTGCCGCTACTGGAGGCGGCGAGCATCGACGCAATCATCATTAGCCCAGGAAGAACGCGATCAGACCGAAGATGAACGCGTAGAACACGATCGCCTCGGTTAGGGCGAATCCAAGCCATTGAATCGAGGTGATCTCGTCGCGCATCTCTGGCTGGCGGGTGATCGCCTCGATCACCTTGCCGAAGATGTAGCCGACGCCCACGCCCGGGCCGATCGTGCCGAGACCGGCACCCACACCGAGGGCGATGGCCTTGATCGCCTTGGCCATTTCGGCGCTGCCTTCTGTCGCTGCGATTAGGAAATGCACGAACGCTCCTTGTTGGATCAGTGAGACTCGGCGACCGCGCCGCCGAGGTAGATGGCTGTGAGGGTGGCGAAGATGAAGGCTTGCAGGCCCGCGATCAGGACCACCTCGAAAATGAAGAACAGCGTTGCGACGATCAGCGTGAGGGGACCAAGCGCCGCGACTCCGACCAGTACGACCAGCCCGCCACCCATGAACAGGATCAAGAGGTGCCCGGCGAGCATGTTGGCGAACAGCCTGACCGATAGCGAGATGATGCGCACGAAGTGCGAGATAACCTCGATCGAGAACACGAAGGGCACCATGAAACCACGCGCCGGCACGCTGTCCATGCCGGCCGGAAGCCAGCTTTTCAGGTAGTTGAGGAGGCCCTTGCGGCGGATGCCGACGGCGTGGTAGCTGACCCATACCATCAATGCCAAGACAAGCGTCACCGAGATGTTGGCGGTGGCGGCGTAGATTTGAAATGCGGGGATGTTGGCCCCGAAGAGGCGGAAGGTCTCGCCGCTGTTCACCGGCAGGGGCAGGTAGCCGAGGATGTTCGAGTAGAGGATGAACAGAAACAGGGCACCGATGAACGGAAACCAGCGCAGGGCCATCTGGCGCTCGATGTTGTTGGGCCCGGCGATGTTGTCGCGCATCACGCCCCAGATGACCTCCACGGCCGTCTGGACCTTGTTCGGGCGCTCTTGCATGCGTCGTGCCACATAGATCATCGTGCTCGCGGTCAGCCCGCAGGCGAGCAATAGATAGAGCACGGCCTTGTTCACCGACAAGTTCAAGCCCCCTAGGTGGATCGCGATCCAGTCTTCGAGCTTGAACTCGTTCTGGGGCTGGTACTCGGTGTTCATCCCGTGCGAGCCGGTCAGCGCGAACAGGCCGATCATCACGGCTGCAAGCAGCGCGAACGCGAGCAGGATCATCGTGCGCCTGCTCACGACTGCTCACCACCCGTTCGCACGGAAGGAGCTGGTCGTGCGCTAGCAGTGGACGCGGACCCGTTTGTTGTTCCAATCGCGCCGGTGTGCGCCCGTGCCCCAGCGACATCTGTTTCAAACGGACGCAGGATCATCCGCGTTGTGAAATAAACAGTGAACAGCGCGACCACGAGCACCGCGGCGGTGAGCCCCGCTTCGTTGTCGCCCAAGCCGACCAGGAACACCGCGATCGCGACGAACCAGCCGCGCGCGATCATCGAGCCGGCGAGCAAGCCGACCACCGTGCGCGGATCCGTGGAGGCGCTCGCACGACGGTCCAGGTACTCCTGCAGGGCGCGCTGGGCAACCCAGGCGCCGCCGCCGACCGCCCAGCCGGCCAATGGCAATCCGGCCGCCAAGAAGATAGGCAGCGCGAGCGCGACCAGGAGCAGGTCAAGATAACGAACTGATGTGAGCATGGTGTGTGGGGCCACCCTACAGACGCAAAAGCCCGCTCGTCTTTCGCGGCGGACTCGTGACTCCCCTCAGAGCGCGTCTTCAGAAGCCGCGGCCAGTCTACCTGTTCTGCGACTTAGTAACAACTTTGTGACATGCGCCACGGACATCGGTCGCACTAGCGCCACGGCCAGGACGAACGTTATGAGCCCCCCGAAGAGGTCGAGCACGTAGTGGTTGCCGGTGGCCAGCACCGCAAACGCGGTGAGGCACGGGTAGACCAGTGCCACGGCCCGTAGCCAGGCGCGCGAGGAGAGCCGCCACAGCACGAGCGCGCACCACCCCGCCCAGGCGATGTGCAGCGAGGGCATCGCCCCGAACTGGTTGGCGTCGGCGGCCAGGCTGCCGGTATGCCAGGAGCCGAAGGTGTGCGAGGAGGCGATCACGTCGGTGAAGCCGCTCAGCATCCGCGGCGGGGCCACCGGATAGAGCCAGAACACGAGCAGCCCGATCAGGTTGATGACCACCAGGCAGTTGCGCAGCGGGCGGTAGATGTCGGCGCGTTTCCACCACAGCCAGCCGAGCAGGCCCAGCGTTACGACGAAATGGGCGTTGTCGTAGTAGTAGGACAGCAGCGTCGCGAGCGTGTCGTGGGCCACAAGCCAGCTATTCAGAGCGGCCTCGGGCGCCAGGTGCAGCGAACGCTCGAGGCTGAGGATGTCGTTGCCGTGGGCGAGCGCCAGCTTTTCGCGCAAAGGCGCGAGGTTGGCGACCGTGTCATACACCCATGCCAGGAACACGATCACAAGCAGCTCACCCCACCAGCGTGAGCGAGTCGCGGCGCGGGTCGCGGCAAGGGCGGGCGCAGCGGATGTCTGGCCCGCGCGAGCCGCCCGCGTGACGGCCACCGGCGCTGGGCGCCCGGGTGTACTGGAGGCAGACAAGCAGACGATGTTACCCGCCGGTGAGCCCCACAAGGCGGGCAAATCCGCCCGCGCGGCCCGGGACAGGCTCGCTCTCAGGGCATGACCGCGTCGAGGCCGCGCTGCTCGAGCACCTCGAGCACGCGCGGCAGGGCGAGCGCGGTGCGCCGCCATGAGCCGGGTGCGCTGTAGTCGTCGCCGTCGTGCAGCAGCAAGACCGAGCCTGGCCCCACGCCGGCGGTCAGGCGGGCGGTAATCGACTCGGGCGTGGCGCGCACCTGCCAGTCGCGCCCCCAGTGGCTCCACAACAATGTGCGCCTGCCCGCTTGCCGCGCCAGCCGCAGCGCGGTCGCGTTCAGGATCCCATAGGGCGGCCGGTAGAGCGTGGGTGAGACGCCGGTGGCATCCTCGATCGCCTCCTGCGCGCGCGCCAGGTCCTCGCGCACCTGCCAAGGGGCGAGGCGCAAGAGGTTGCGGTGGCGATGGCAGTGCAGGCCAATCGTGTGGCCGCAGGCGGCGATCTCGGCTGCGAGCGCTGGGTTGCGCAAGACCTGCTCGCCTACCAGGAAGAAAGTGGCCCGCGTGTCTCGCCGCGCGAGCGCGTTGAGCACGGCAGGCGTCCCTTGGAGATGGGGGCCGTCGTCGAAGGTCAGCGCCACCCCCTCTCCAGAGGCGGTGCGATCCTCGACCCCCAATGCCTCGCGCAAGGTCCGCGAGTAGAAGGCAAGCGCCGGCAATAGATAGCCGGCCATCGCAAGGCCAGCCAAAGCGCCCGCGAACCGACTACGCGGGCTGCGATGATCGTTGGCTGATATGGAGCTCATTCTGGGAATCGTGGCGGCGATCGCCGCGTCGGCGCTCTACAGCCTAGGGGTCGCGCTGCAGGCGATGGACGCCAAGCGCACCCCCCACACCGAGCACCTGCACCCCGCGCTCGCGCTGAACTTGATCAGACGGGCGCGCTGGCTGGCGGGGACGGGACTGTCGCTGCTCGGCTGGCCGCTGCAGGTGGTGGCACTGTTGCTGGCGCCACTTGTCGTCGTTCAGCCGACGATGGCCGTGGGCCTGCTCGTGCTGCTGTTCTTCGGCGAGCGCATGCTCGACGAGCGCGCCGGGCGGCGCGAGCACATCGCGATGTGCGCGATCGTGCTGGGCGTGGCCGGCACCGCCCTGTGCGCGCCGGCGCGTTCGAGCAGCCACACCAACAACCTGACGATCACGCTCGTGCTGGTGGGGCTCGGACTGCTGACGGTGGCGCCTTACCTCGTCAACCGCATACGCCGTCCGGCCGCCGCCTTGACGATGATCGCGGCGGGACTTGGCTTTGCCTGGAGCGGCGTGGCCACGAAGCTGTTCTCCGACGACCTCTCCCAGGGACGCCTGTGGTTCGCGCTCGCCTGGGGCCTTTCGACCGGAGCCGCGTCTGCCGTGGCGGCACTCAGCGAGATGAGCGCCCTGCAGATGCGCCCGGCGATCCAGGTGGCGCCGGTCGTGTTCGTGACTCAGACGATCGTCCCGGTGATGCTCGCGCCGCTGTTGCTTGGGGAAAACTTCAGCTCCACCCCACTCGGGGGGATACCTCTCTCGATCTCCTTGGCGGTGCTGGTCGCTGGGGCTGCCGCGCTGGCACGATCGCCGCTCTTGCTCGCCTTGATGGAAGGCGAGGCGGTGAGCGAGCCCAGCGGCTCGACCGAGAGCCCCTCCGAGCGCAGCCACGAGACGATGCGCTCCAGGCCCACGACCGAGGACGGGGTGCCGTCGACCGACACGACCAGGACGTCGCCGGCACGCAGCCGCTGATGGGGAACCGGCCCGGTCGCGTTCAAGCGCTCGGCGCCGGCCACGGGCAGCGCGCCTGCGCTACGAGCGAGCACCAGCTGTCCCACGGTGAGCCCGTTGGGGGGCTGGAGGAAGTAGAAGCGGTGGTGCAAGCCGAGCGCATGCGCTTGGGAGCGCAAGGTCCCGCGCGTGCGCATCCAGCGCAGGGGCGAGCCCGAACGGGGAACTTCGGGCACCAGTTCGTCGTGCAACGCTCGCAGCCCTGCGATCGTGGCCGGCACATCGACGCCGTTATCGGTGAACGACGCGTGGATGCCCGCGTTGGAGAGCTCGCTTGCCAGCACGGTGACCTCGCTGGCGGGCGCCCTCACGACGAGGCCCACGTCGGGCTTGGTCGTCTGCACGTGCTCGAGCGGGTGCACGCCGAGGAACAGTCCCGCGAAGGCGGTCACCTCGTCGGTGCTCATCAGCCACGTGCTGACCCCGACCAGAAGCACCATCTGGGTCACGAAGGCCACCAGGCGCAAGCGCCACAAGGGGATCGGCCGCACGCGGCGAGGCGCTTCGAGCACCAGCTCCACGGCGCTCGGATCCAGTCGCGACTCTTCGCCGCCCCCGCCACTCACCCAATCGAGCGCGTCGGCAAGCTCAGGCGCAGCCCCACCCATCACATCCCCTCCGCCCATCACATCCCCTCTATCCGTCACATCCCTTCTATCCGTCACATTCCCTCTACCCATCCCATCCACTGCGCCCATCCCGTCGACGAGCTCGGGGGCCGCGAGCGTGTTCTGACCGGCCACCGCGAGCAGCCCTTCGCTCGGATGCTCGGTACGTCCCCGCAAAGCGTGATGCTCGGCAAAGCTCGCCTGCACCTGCTCGCGCAGCTCGCGCGTGTCGTTGGCCAGGCGCAGGAGTCCCAGCTCGGCCATCGCGCGCGTGTTCAGCCGGGCGTGGCCGACGGGCAGGCCGTATGAGACGACGGGGGTGCCGGTCGCCTTTGCCTCCAGGCAGGTCACGCCACCGGTGGAGTGCACGAGCGTGTCGGCGGCCGCGAGGATCTCGGGCATCCGTTCTGTGAAGCCGTATACGTGCACGCGCGGCTCGCCGGCGAAGTCCTCGCCGAGGCGCTCAAAGAGCTGCTCGTTGCGCCCGGCAAGGCACACGATCGCGCTCACGTCGGGGATGCTCGCAATCTCGCGCACGGCACCCTCGATGTCGCCGACGCCCCAGCCGCCCCCGCTGACGACCACCATGCGACCGTCTTGGGGCAGCCCCAGTGCACCGCGGGCCTCGATCTGCGGGCGCTCGTCGAGGAACTCCGAGGAGATCAGGGGCCGCACCAGGCGCGCACTGCCCGCCCCGGCGATGCGCTCGACCGGGCCCATCGACTCGCCGTACATGACCAGGTGCGTGTCGATGCCGGGCTGTGCCCAGAAGAACAGGCCGGTCAGGTCGGTGATCGTGGCCACCGTCGGGCAGCGCACTCTTTGCGTGCGCCGCAGGCGCGCGAGCACGACCGTGACGGCGGGGTAGGTGGAGATGACCACGTCGGGCTCGTGCGCGGCGATGCGCTTGGCAAGCGGGCGCGAGCCGAGCGTGCACAGGAGCTTGCGTGCGAGGACGCGCACCGGCGCGACGCGCTCGAGCATGAGGTAGACGACGGTGTAGGTCCACGGGAAGAAGCGCAACTGCACGCGATAGCCGTCCTCGACTACCGGCTGCAGCAGGGGCCCCATCGCGGCGAGCCCGTCGATCACGGTTACCTCGGTGGGCTCCGGCGAGGCATCGAGCTGGCGCGCCAAGGCGCGGGCGGCCGCGGCGTGGCCCTCGCCCACGTCGGCGGAGAGGATGAGCACGCGCTTGGGCCCGGGGCGCCGGCGCGGTAGGGGTGTGCGGTGGCGGCGTGACATACAGTTCAAGCCTTGCCCGCCAGGTGGACGGAACGGCTCGGTCGTCGCACGCATGATGTGGGGATGCTCTCAGTGCACGGCGACGTGGAAAGCGTAGCGAGCGCAGCGAACGCTCGCAGCTCGAGCGGCCTCGTCGTGCGTTTTCCGCTTGCATTGCGGATGCTCGGTGTGATGGGACTGGTGGGTGTGCCGGCGAGCGTGTTCGGCGTCGTGGCGGGCGCCGCGGGCCAACCCACAGCCTATGTGCCCGCCCGCAGCGGTGGCTGGCCCGGATGGCTGTCGGGGCCATTGCACCCGCTCGGGCTCGGGCTCGGGTCCTCCAGCTTTCAGGTGCTCACGCTCGTCATGTGCGCGAGCTATCTCGCCGTCCTCTTTGCCGCGCGACTGCTCCCGGGCAGGGCGATCGCGCTCTCGATCGTGGCTGCTTACGTGCTGCTGGCGCTGGGGCCGCCGCTGATCTCCCAGGACGTGTTCGGCTACCTGGCCTTTGCGCGCCTGGGCGTCTTGCACGGGCTGGATCCCTACACCCACGTGGCCGCCGAAGCCCCCACCGATGCCGTCTTCCCGTTCATCGGCTGGCCCTTCCAGCATTCCCCTTATGGTCCCCTGTTCACGCTCGGCTCCTATGCCCTGGCGCCGCTGGGCTTGGCCGGCGGCCTGTGGGCGCTCAAGGCGATCGCCGTGGCCGCGAGCCTCGGTGCGATCGCGCTCACGGCGAAGGCGGCGCGCAGGATGGGTCGCTCGGCGCGGACGGCGGCCGTGTTCGTGGGCCTGAACCCCGTTTTGCTCGAGCTGGCGGGCGGCGGCGCACACAACGACACCCTCGTTCTGCTCGTCTTGGCGGGCGCCCTCGCGCTCGCGGCAGGTGCAATCCCCAGTCTCCGCGCCGCGGGCGCCATGCTCGTCGTGGGCGTGGGCGTAAAGGCATCGGCTGGGCTGGTGCTCCCATTCGTGGTGCTCGCGCCCGCGCGCTGGCGCGAGCGCGCGGGCGTGGCAGCGAGCGCGCTGGGGATGCTCGCGCTGCTGGGGATCGTGGCGGTCGTCGGGTTCGGCTCGCACGCCTTCGGGTTCCTCGACGCGCTGAACGAGCAGCAGCAGCTGATCGCGACGCACAGCGTCCCAGCGGAGACGGCGCGCTGGGTGGGCTTGGCGGGCCTGCCGGCCTGGTGGCGCGACCTGTTCCTGGCGGGGTTCGTGCTCGCGCTGGCCTTCACCCTGTGGCGCACCGCGAAGGGTGCCGACTGGCGCGCGATGGCCGGCTGGGCGACGCTCGCGCTGTTGCTATCGACCGCGTGGCTGTTGCCTTGGTATGCGATATGGGCGCTCCCCCTGGCCGCTCTCGCCGACAGCCGCCGCTTGCGTACCGCCACGCTGCTGTTCTGCGCCTATGCGATCCTCGTCCATCTGCCGCTTGCCGACCCCGTGCTCAGTCCCCCCAGGCACATCCTCCACGACAAGGCCATCCCCAAGCGCCGCGTCGCCGGCGAGGGCGTATTCGCCGGTCTCCAGGTGCAGCGCAACGCTGTGCTCGATTTCCGCGGGTGAGGCATCGGGTCGCATGCGACGCATGCGCAGGGCATCGAGGCGGCGGAACTTGAGGATCTCCAAGACGTAGACGAGATAGACGCTGGCGGCGCCCACCAGGACGGCGAGGCCGATCATCACGAGCAGCCAGCCGGTGTGCAAATGGCCTTTGTGGTCTGAGTAGGGGACAAACCGCAGGGCGAGCGCCAGGCCGGCGAGCATCAGGGTCCAGGCGTACAGGTAGGCGATCGTGCGCCTCGAAGAGAAGCCGATGCGGGCCATGCGATGGTGGAAGTGCTCGCTGTCGGCCGCGTATATGGGGCGCTTGTACTTCAGGCGCTTGAGCACCACAAAAGTGGTGTCCAGGAACGGGACCGTGAGCAGGATCAAGGGCAGCACGAAGGAGACCACGACCGGCGTCTTGACGGCCGCCTCCACGGCTACCACTCCCATCAAGAGCCCGAGCAGGTTGGCGCCGCAATCGCCCATGAAGCTGGATGCGGGCGGGAAGTTGTGGATCAAAAAGCCGAGCGCGGCCCCCGCCGTGATTGCGGCCAGGACCCCCGGTTCGGCGCGGTCGAGGTCAAACGCGATGATCGCAAGCGTGCCGGCGATGATCACGCACACGCCGGCCGCGAGCCCGTCCACACCGTCGGAGAGGTTGACGATGTTCATCATCACGACGAGCCCCGCGACGGTCAGGGCCGGTCCTGCATTGGTGGCGCCCGCGTTGGGGAAGTGCAGGGTGCCCGCGAACGGCAAGGTGACCGCCTTGACCGCCACACCGAAGTGCACCACCACCACGGCCGCGGCGATCTGGCCCGCCAGCTTCGCGATCGGGGGCAAGTCGAAGCGGTCGTCGAGCGCACCGACGACGGCGATGAGCGCGGCGGCGAGCAACACGCCGTGCCACATCTGCGCGCTCGACCCGTAGCCCGCCGGCAGGAATGCGAGCACCGCCACGAGCACGCCCGCAAAGATCGCCAGGCCACCGAGCAACGGCGTGGCACGGTCCGATAGGCCACGCTCGCGCGGTTCGTCCACGGCGCCCACGGCCCTCGCCAAGCGCATCGTGAACGGAGTCAGCAGCGCGGTCACCGCCGCGGCCGCGAGGAATGCGTAAAGCGCGTCGAGCTCGTTGAGGTGCGCCATCGACTCGCGCACAGCATCGCAGGCGCGGGCGTCGTGAGGTGTGGTGTCCCGAAAACGGGTGGCCCACGCGTGCGCGCGGGTGCGCGCGGGGCACCCTCCAGAGAGCACCACAACATCAAACCCATATGGAGCCTGGCCGCACATGTGCGGCCAGGCGGGAGGGCGCATGCGCCCTCCCGGACAGCGGCGCATGCGCCGCTGTCAACTGCAATGAGAAGGACTAAGCGGCAGCCGCGGCGTTGAGGTGCTCGTAGAGCGGATAGCGCTCCACTATCGCCCGCACGCGCTCGGAGAGCTCGTCCTTGCGCGATTCAAACTCCGGGGTGAGCGCGGCCGCCACGATCTGGCCGAGCTCGGTGAAATCGTCGACCTGCAGGCCACGGGTCGCCAGCGCGGGCGTGCCGATGCGCAGCCCCGATGCCTCCATCGGCGGGCGCGGATCGAATGGAACGGCATTGCGGTTGACCGTGATACCGATCTCATGCAGGCGATCCTCGGCCTGGCGGCCGGTCAACTCGGGCTCGCACGCACGCAGGTCCACCAGGGCGAGGTGCACGTCGGTTCCGCCGGTGAGCACGTTCACGCCGTGACCGGCCCTCATGAGCTGCTCGGCAAAGACCTTGGCGCCATCGACGGTGCGGCGCTGGCGCTCGGCGAACAGGTCGCTCGCGGCGATCCTCAAAGCAACCGCCTTGGCGGCGATCGCGTGCTCGAGCGGCCCGCCCTGCTGGCCGGGGAACACGGCGGAGTCGATCCTCTTGGCGTACTCGGCCTTGCACAGGATGATCCCAGCGCGCGGGCCGCCGAGCGTCTTGTGGGTCGTGGTCGTGACGACGTCGGCGCCGTAGGCGAGCGGGTTGGGGTGAAGGCCCGCGGCGACAAGACCCGCGAAGTGGGCCATGTCCACCATCAGCAAGGCCCCCACCTCGTCGGCTATCTCGCGGAAGCGTGCGAAATCGAGCTGGCGGGGATAAGCCGACCAGCCGGCGAGCAGCAGCTTGGGGCGGCGCTCGCGCGCGATGCGGGCAACCTCGTCCATGTCGATCCTGCTCGTCTCGCGGTCCACCTCGTAGGCCGCGATCTCATAGAGACGGCCGGAGACGTTGATTTTCATGCCGTGCGTGAGGTGGCCACCGTGGGCGAGCGCGAGGCCCATGATCGTGTCGCCCGGCGTGAGCAGGGCGTGGTAGACGGCGGTGTTGGCCTGGGCGCCGGCGTGGGGCTGCACGTTGGCGTGCTCGGCACCGAACAGGTCCTTGGCGCGGTCGATCGCGAGCTGCTCGGAGACGTCGACCCACTCGCAACCGCCGTAGTAGCGCCGTCCCGGATAGCCCTCGGCGTACTTGTTGGTGAGCACCGACCCCTGGCATTCGAGCACCGCCTGGGGCACGAAGTTCTCCGAGGCGATCATCTCCAAGGTGCCCTGCTGGCGCTCGAGCTCGCCGCGCACGGCGGCGGCAACCTCTGGGTCCACCTCGGCAAGCGGGCGGTTGAAGTAGTCGGGACTGAGGTCGGACATGGGCGCGCTCCTAGAGCTTGTGATCGCTGTGGTGCCCAGGCGCGCGGCGAGGTTTTCGAGCCGCTTCCCGGTGGTTATGTCCACCTCTCGCGCCAGTCGCGGCTGCGCTTAGGAGGCTAGCAGGAGCCGAAAGACCACGGTCGCTGGCGATGCATCGCACCTACTACAGCCGGCCATCTCGATGCCGGCGCTATGCCAATCGCTCGAGCGCCGCTGCGACGGAGGCCGCGCCGAGCGGTCCCTCGCGCACGATCCGCCAGCCACCGCTCCGCTCATACTCGGCGAGATCGACGACGGTGGAGGCACTGCCGGGAAGCTCGCCCCCGTCGAGTACGAGGTCGGCGTCTTCGCGCAGCTCCAAGGGCACGTTCCGCAAGTCGCGCGGATCGCCACCACCGGAGAGGTTCGCGCTCGACTGTGCCGCGGGCACGCTTACGGCGGCGAGCGCGGCGAGCGGGCCCTCGAAGCGCGGCACGCGAAGGCCAAGCAGCCCGCTCCCGACGCCGGCCGAATCGCATGCCAGGGGAAAACGACGATTGGGGTTCTCCAAGAGCAACGTCACTGGCCCTGGAAGCAGCGCACCGAGCGCGGCGCGCGTGCGCGGTCCAATCTCGGCCAGGACCTCGAAGGCCGGCTCCAGCGCAAAGAACATGACCGCGGCCGGCTTTAGGGACGGGCGCCCCTTGAGCTCATAGACCCGTCGCATGGCTGTCTCGCTTTCGGGGTTACAAGCGAGCCCGTAGACAGTGTCGGTCGGAAGCAGCGCAACGCCATCTCCGAGAAGGCACGCCTGCAGCCGCCGCGCGTCGGCGGGCGTGAGGCTCATGGTCGCTCTCCGACAACGACGCGCTCGATACCGGCGAGATCGCGCTCAGCGTGGACATCTGGGAAACCAGCCGCCCGCATCAAACCGTCTACTACCTTGGCTTGGCCGGCGCCAATCTCGAGCGCCAGCAGGTGCACGGAAGGGCACATGCCCACCTGCTCGATCAAGGGCCGAATCACGTCGAGCCCATCCTCGCCTGCAAACAGCGCGGACGCGGGCTCGTGGCGCACAATCTCCGGTGCCAGCAAGGCACGCTCGCCCTCGCGCACATAGGGCGGGTTGGAAAGGATCGCGTCGTACCGGTCAGGAACGTCCTGCAACAGGTTGGCCGAGAGCCAGTGCACATCCAGACCGAGCTGCTCCCCGTTGGCGCGCGCCAGCTGCAATGCCGCCTCGCTCAGATCGCTGCCGGTCACTTCGAGGTCGGGGCGCTCGTCCTTCAAGGCAAGCGCGACAGCGCCACTGCCCGTGCCCACGTCGAGCACGCGCAAGCCGGGGGGCAGCCCCAGCGCGACCTCGACCAAGAGCTCGGTCTCCGGGCGCGGAATCAGCGCGCGCCGGTCCACCGTCAGCTGCAGACGGCGGAAGTGGCGGCAGCCGAGGATGTAGGCGACCGGCTCGCGCTCCACGGAGCGTCGCTTGACGAAGTCCTGGAAGACGCGCACGGCCGGTCCCGCGACGGTCAGCTCAGCCTCGCCTTCCCGCGCCGAGGCCGCCGCGGCCGTGTAGAGCCGCTCGCGGGGGACCCCAAGCGCGTGAGCCAGCAGGAGCTCGGCGTCGAGACGCGGGGTCTCGCAGCCGGCGGCAGCGAGCGCGGTTGCTGCTCCGTCGAGGGCGTCGCGAACCGAGGTTCCGCTAGCTAGCGGTCTGACCGGGGAGGGGGGCATTCGGGAGGTCGTGTCCAGGCTGTGAGAAGGGGCCGATATCCCAGCGACAAATTGAGGCCGGGGGATCGCTCGCGGATCACACAGCGGTCTGGGCCTCCAGGCGGCGGCGCTTCTCATCCGCCTGCAGGGCGGCGGTGATCTCCTCGAGCTCGCCTTCGAGGACCTGGTCGAGGTTGTGGACCGTCAGCTTGATCCGGTGATCGGTGACGCGCCGCTCGTTGTAGTTGTAGGTACGGATCTTCTCCGCCCGGTCGCCGGTGCCGACCTGGGAGCGGCGGTCGGCGGCCAGCTCGGACTGCTGTTCGGCCAGGGCGCGCTCGTACAGGCGGGCGCGCAGCACACGCAGGGCCTTCTCGCGGTTTTGCAGCTGGGACTTCTCGTCCTGCATCGAGACGACGATCCCCGACGGCTTGTGGGTGATGCGGACAGCCGAATCGGTGGTGTTGACCGACTGGCCGCCCGGGCCGGAGGAGCGGTAGACGTCGATCTGCAGGTCGCCTTGGTTGACCTCCACGTCCACATCCTCGGCTTCGGGCAAGACCGCCACCGTGGAGGTGGAGGTGTGGATGCGGCCTTGAGACTCGGTTTGGGGTACGCGCTGGACGCGGTGCGTGCCGCCCTCGAACTTGAAGATCGAATACGCGCCGTCGCCCTTGACCGCGAATGTGTACTTGCCTTCGCCGAGCTCCAGGGGCTCGGCCTTCAGGCCCGCTCGCTCGGCGTAGCGGGTGAGCATGCGATAGACATCGCCCGCCCACAACCCGGCCTCGTCGCCGCCGGCGCCCCCCTGGATTTCGACGATCACGTTCTTCTCGTCGTTGGGGTCGCGCTCGACCATCGCGAAGCGGATCTCCTCTTCGAGCGCCTCGATGCGCTCGCGGGCGCCTTCGAGCAGCCCACGCAGCTCGGGATCCTCACCGTCCTCGGAGATCAGCTCGTGCGCACCGGCCGCGTCGTCGCTGGCCCGGCGCCACTCCTTGGCGAGCTTCGCAGCGGGCTCGAGTTGGCGGTAGGCGCGACCGACCTCGGCATAGCGTTCGCGGTCGCCGATCACCCCGGGTTCGGTCATCTGCTCGCCGAGCTCGGCGAAGCGCGCTTCGATCTGCTTGACGAGATCCTCGATCACCAGAGCCAGTCTAGGCGCGGCGGCGAGGTCAGCCCTCTGCGGGCCGGCGAGCGGGGAGGCCGGCTACGCGGCCACGCACTCGCGGCCCGCCGCCGAGAGC